>DNCV01000001.1 GCA_003484395.1 Dehalococcoidia bacterium | reverse complement strand
CCTTTTCACTTGCCAGTTCCTGTTGTGCCAGCCATTGTTGGTATGGAATATAACCATCAAAAATATTTGGGGGGGTAGTAAAGTGAACCTGAAGCCTCGCTTGTTCTAAGGCAATATAATAACGGTTCAATCCGTCGAAATAAACGAATTTATAATCCTTGGAGGTGATTAATGGTTCCCATTCATGCGAGATATCTGCTTGAGAGTTAGGTATAGTTGCTTCAACAACAACGATCCATGGCCGTACTTTCGTGAATGAAAAACCCTCAATAACTGACCTTTCTGCTCCTTCCACATCAATTTTTAAAAAATGAATAGTACCGACTTTATTTTTTGCACATAGCGTATCGAGCGTGGTGCAGGTAACGGTTCGGCTTTTAATTTGATAACCATTTCGAGCATAGGATTCAGCATAATTTTTTATAACAGATGATGCTCCTGTATCAAGAACCTCATGAAGAACAACTTTGCCTTTGTGAGCACCCACAGCTATATTGAGATTAATATCATTAGGACGATGTTGTTGCAGAAGATTGAAATATTCTATGACTGGTTCAATATTAATCCCGCGCCAGCCGAGGTCATAGAATGCTTTGGTAACCGAGTCATTGATCGGGTGCTGCGCCCCGACATCGATATAGAAGCCACGCTCTACATGTTTCAGTGCACGATAAAGCATTACATCTTCTAGGTTTTGAGCATATGATATAATCCCCATGAGTCTTTCTTAATGTAAATCTGACTTTTCCGCTATTCTGAACATATTGTCAGATTAAATATATGGTAAAAGATAATTACTATTTATTACAATTTCCGTTTACTGTAAACCTGAGCTTTCAATAATTACAATATTTGGCAGCGGGAATATAATTTTACCGCCGTTATTAAGATAACTTGTTTCTCGTTTTAATACTGGTTCTCTGAAATGCCAGGGCAACACTAGAAAATAATCAGGATTCATAGCTTTAGCTTCTGCCTCGGAGATAATTGGGATTAGTGTATGTGGTGTGTATTTACCGAATTTGTCTTCATTGACCTCTGCAATATATGGAATGTCTTTGCTCGTTATACCACAGTATTGCAGTATTACGTTGCCTTTTGTGGACGCGCCATATCCCAGAACTTTTTTGCCCTGTTTGTCCAGTGATTTCAAGAGAGAAGTTAATTCGATTTTATGTTTTTTAATATTATCGCTGAGTATATTAAATGGTTTCATAGTATCGAGACCCATCTTTGATTCTCTTTGAAGCGTTTTCTCTATTTCTTCCGTACATTCATAATAATTCGATTGTCTCTTTGCGGCTGTTATTTTTATGCTACCGCCATTGGTATCATTAAAATCAATATCGATAATTTTTAATTCACAGGCATCAAAAATCCATTTCAATTGCTTTAAAGCATAGTATTCGAGATGCTCATGGCAAATCGTATCATATGCATTTTGCTCCAACATGGCAGACAAATAACTCTGCTCTGAGACCCATATACCATCATCGTCCAGTATTTTGGTGATCTGTTTTGCGAAGTCTATCGGCGTTTCAAGATCATAAAACATAGCTATTGATGTAACTATCTTTGCTTTTTGGGTTCCAAAAAGATTTGTTACCAGGCTGCTGGAGAAGAATTCGGGGATTACCCGTATATGTGGTTTGTAGAACGATCTAAATTTTTTTGCGGTGGGGTCTATACCGACAAGCTTGAATTGTTCAGGATACATATTCAAAGTCGTGCCGTCGTTGCTGCCTATATCGATTATCAGATCACAGTCAGCAGGTTTTGCCAAATTTATATTCTCATCGACTATTTTCTTTAAGTGTTGCACCATGGAATTATTCAAGCTTGAACGATATCCGTAGTTGTCACCATACAATTCATTACTATCATATGAATGGCGTAATTGTACTAAGCCACAGCACTTGGTGCTATTTTTTGACATGCATTTAACCAGTTCCAACGGACCAGAAGTGATTTTTTGATCTTTAGTGGCGGGGAATACACCTGTCAAGCATTGCTCACCGAGATCAATAACGGGTATTAAATGCTGATTGCCGCAAATTCTACATTTGGAAATCATCTTGGCCATTTGTTCTTCCTTACGGTATATCTGCGTGTTTTAGATTTTACAATCTTCGCAATAATCAAGCTGGTCTTTAATAATATCTTTCAGGCTGTGCTTGATGGTGAAGCCGATCTCTTCAATTTTTGCGGTATCGCTTAATAAGATTGGGACATCGGATGGTCTGAATCTGTCTTTATCGAATTGAACCTTCAGTGTTCCTTTGTTGGTGATGACCTGAATACCTTCATCTTTGAGCTCATATTCGAGCTTGCCTTCCAGTATTAAACGATCTACTTTTGTTTTGAGGAAGCTGTATCCGAACATTACGGAATTATCAGGTTCAGTGGGATTTTCAACGATTTTTTTGCCGTTATTTGTTTGGATTTTATTAATTGTATAGCCTGCTTCTTCAAGGCTTAATAGAATATAGCTGAGCACAGAGTTGGTACGGCGGGAACCCTGATTATAGACTTCACCGAACTTGCCTTTTTCAGCTAAAAGACAATATCCTCGAAGCATATCATGAATATGGGACCAGTCTCTAAATGCGTTGATGTTGCCGATAGTTATGTGATCGATTTCGCCACGCTTTAGTTGAGCAACCTGGTCAGTGATGAGAGTTGTTACAAATACCTTGCCTCTTCCTGCCCCTTCGTGGTTGAAAGCTCGGGAAACAATTGTCTTAAGTCCATAGGTTAAATAATAGTTTCGCATCAAGAAATCGCCGTAAACCTTGCTGACGGCATACGGCGAAACCGGACGTAGCGGATTAGTTTCTTTTATTGGTACTTCCGGTATAGCTACCGGATTCGGAAATATCTCACCGTATTTTTCTTTTATATGTTTGTATTGGGCTTCGGAATATATAACAAGGCCGTACTCTTCACTGCTGCCGGCAAAGATAATCTTGGTATCGAATCCTCCCTTCCTTGCAGCTTCCAGCAGATTCAACGTGCCGTTGCAGTTTACTTCCATGGTGACGCAGGGTTCAATGAAGGATTGAGCAACAAATGACTGTGCTGCCAGATGGAAGATATACTCGGGCTTGCCGGTGGTGAGAGCAGAAGAAACACTGGAGATATCTGTCACATCACTATCTATCAGGTGTATATCCTTCTCGATACCCATGAATTTTATATTGTATGGTATATTACCATCGGCGCGGACTCTAAACAGACCATAAACATTTGCGCCTTTATCGAGAAGGTATTTTGCCAGACGGGAGCCGACAAATCCACTAACCCCAGTTATTAGTACATTTTTGTTTTTTATGTTCATCTAGTCCTCACTTTTTCGGGGTGTTGCTTTAATTTTGGATGATGCATTTTAATATACTCCGCATAGATATGTAAACTATGACGCAAATTATTCTTTATCGTTGTTTATCCGCTCCAGATGTTGTTCTATCAGGCGTATATTATAGCAGGAATGCTCATTGATGATACTTTTATAGTCAGTAACGTCAATGTGTGCGGGGTTGTCCCGTAACAGCTCTATCTTGATAAAAGGCATTTTATACTTGATGATTAAATCATGCCAGAAGAACTGGGTTTGATTCAGGTTGCGTGATAATTTTTTCTTCTGAATTACCCTGACTATTCTGGAAGGTCTCTGCAGCGCAAGGAGCGCCAGTTTTATGAGTGAAGCTTTCTGTGCCGGCGCATAGACGCATGGTTTGAATCCCGCTGTCATCAGCACCTGTGATAATCCGATCTCATACTCTCTGATTATCTCCCATTTTGTCTTGCCTGTATCCAAAGAATTCCAGAAATCAGTGAAAGCTTTGGAGATAAAGACGTTTTTTCTGAAGACCAGAAAGTAGCTCTGAAGGTGATATGCTATCTCGTAGTTATCGGTCATGCCCCAGAAATCGCATTGCTTTTCCTGCATGCGGGCAAATGAGTCTTGCAGCGGGAACAGCGGGCCGTAGACGCTGTCATTGCACAGTATCAGCTCATCGTAGTCTGCCAGATTGGTTATGGAGTTGATACCGGCGCGCCAACTGGCGAAGTCATAGCCGATGTTCTCACGTACGATGACGGCATCGCACAGCTTGCTGACTCTGGCAGTCTCTGGCTGGTTTATCTGCGATGCGGTGACGAAAACGATGTGATGCGCAACATGACGCAACTGCTCCAGATAGTAAAGGACGTAGTCATCGACAATGTTATCCCGATCGAAATGAGCGAAAACGGCAACTCGTTTCATAGCGTATCTTAAACCAGCCAGCCTCTTCTTCCACAGAAGTTACCCGTGTATCTGGCGATATCGTAGATTATGCACCAGGGCAGCCAGTGGAGGTAGCCGGCGGTTTTAAGGTAGTTGCACTCCTCTTTCCAGTAGTTTAATCCTTTTGTGATTATATTGCCACGCGATTGCGGCAAGCCGGCAACCCCCTGTCTCAAGGCGATGCCTGCCTGCACCCCCCGACGGAAGATCGATGCGATGGAGTGGTTGTGGGCATGGTAAACGACTGCTTCAGGCTGGTAAACGATATGCCAGCCTCTGGAGAGTATGCGCTTGGCGAACTCTTTGTCCTCGCCCAGAAGCGCTGTCTTGGAGAATTCGAACTGCTGCCAGATATCTTTTCTGAGAGCGGAATTCACGTTGGAGATGAACATATTGTCTCTGAAGTAGTCAGGATCATCGCCTGTTACGGCGATTTTGAACGAAGGGAAGAAGTAGTAGTAGAAGAATTTTTCGGGAGGTTTGGTGGTCTCCCACGAAAGTTGTCTGCCGCAGACCATGGCCACAAGCGGATTATTGAAGGCGTCTATGAGCTTCTGAAGCCAGGTGTTGCTCT
>DNCV01000060.1 GCA_003484395.1 Dehalococcoidia bacterium | reverse complement strand
GCTACTTTTGCCTTGAATGATGGACTGTGCTTCCTGCGGTGTTCTTTCATGTTTTGCTCCTTTTCCTATAATTTATTTTAGGGGCAAAACTCTCTCTTATCCACCTGTCCGAATTTTGGGGACCACCTCACCGCCCTTCAGCTTGAAGAAGCTATGCCGGAGATTTCTGCCCGGTTCTGGTTGAACCTGGAAACTGATTATCAGTTAACAAAAGCACTGATTAAAAGGCGTACGAAGACTGTGTAGTTTTTTTATTAGAGGAAATTATGAGTAAAGGTATTGTCCCAAGAAATAATGAAATTATAATTTATTCGACTTCAGAAGGATCAATCAGAGTTGAGGTCACCTACCAGGATGAAACGTTTTGGTTGACACAGAAGCAGATATCAGGTCTATTTGGTGTTGATGTTCGTACCATAAACGAACATTTGAAAAGTATTTTTAAAAGTGAAGAATTGCAGCCCGATTCAGTTATCCGGAAAATCCGGACAACTGCTGCTGACGGTAAAAAATATTTGACTAATTTTTATAATCTCGATGCAATTATAGCTGTCGGCTATCGTGTTAATAGCCGTCAGGCTACTCAATTTCGTATATGGGCTACAAATACTTTGAAATTGTCAATGGGAAGAAAGCGATAACGGCCGAAACCGCCCTTCAGCTTGAAGAAGCTATGCCGGAGATTTCTGCCCGGTTCTGGTTGAACCTGGAAACTGATTATCAGTTAACAAAAGCACTGATAAGCAAGCGCGCAAAGAATACTTGAATACAAGAACACCAAATAAAAAGAGGCATTGCCATGGGACTAACCCCACAGATTGGCCTCTCATCGTGATTCTGTATCCAGTGTACAATAGTGGAATATTTTTTGTCAATGAAAGATGTTGTTCATCGAGTGATTACCTTGTAATCGTATCGAGATAAACTCATACAGAACCTCGCTACTTTGTCAGCCTCTTCGCAATTCTCTGCACCATCAACAGCAGAGGAGCAAAAGCGACGATCCCGAGCACAGCCAGTATTATCGCTTCAACGATGCCCAGCAACTGCTGCCCGAACAGATTGACATAAATAAAGACGCAGGCGGGCAGAACGACTGCTACAGCCGTGACCACACCCGGCGTATACTTCCTCAGAATGACAGCGCTGCCTGCGTGACTGAACGTATGCAGAGAAGTGCCCCCAAGAACAAGACCGTAAAAACGCATACCGATGCCGTCGGGATTCAAATAACCCGCGAGCGTGGCAAGCAGCATCAGCGAACCCACAATCAGGATGGCAATCCCCTCCTGCTTCTTCGTCGTCGCCATATCGTTCAGAATATTCTTGGGGACTGAAAGCTTTGATGCGATATTCTGCACGCCGGCATCCTTGCTCACGCTCAAACGATCGAAGAACAGGTATTCCTCAATATCGTGAATAACCCATGCGATGAACAACAGCCATAGTATCAGTGGTCCGGTCATAAACATATTGTCCTTTCCTGTCACCTGGTCATTTATCAGAACTATTGTATTGCCACACACCTATTCGACTATTAAAAAAAAGCACCCTTCAAGGACGGAACCTTAAAGGGGTCTTTTCGTGTTAATTCAGCTTTTAAGATACAAAAGGGAGAAAGATTTGTCAAGGGACTTAGGATCGATAAGGCAATAGTAATAAACAGTTATCTTTGTAGTATCTCTAATACATCAGCCGGGTTGAAGGAGACATCCCAGCGCCATGTTCCGAATCCCTCGTGTGAATTAACAGCTTCACACCATTGCTCAAGGAATTCCCGTTTTGCCTTATCCTGCAACGTATCCTGTCCTTTGGTTTCCAAGATGAGATGAGTATCATTTTTCAGGTTAATGAGAAAATCAGGTCTGTAGGTATAGCGTACTCCCTGATATATATAGTAGATTTCGAAATCGAGATGGTCATTTTTTACCCATGCTTTGACATTCGCATTGCGATCAAACTCAAACGCCTCACTTGCTTCCCATGTACTATCGAAAATACAAAGGTTGATATGAGATTTTAGCGTTGGTGAACATGGTCTCCCCGTCCACCATGACTTCATATTGCCTGTTGAACGAATCGGGTTATCGCTGTCAAAGACAGGTGTAACAGATTGAGCGTTTTCAGAATAGATTGCCTGCCATATATGGTGGATGATCTTATTCATATTGAGCACATAAACAATCCTGCGTTTAAGATCATCCTGATAAAAAAGAGGAGGCATTATTTGAATGTTTCCGCTGTTGATAAACGTTTCCGTTATGCGGATAACCTGCGCCATCAGCAACTCTTTATTTCCCTTCCATGATGGTTTCATCTGGTCGTATATATCGCGGGCAGTTTCAAAGATTATCTTTTGCGTTCTATACCGTTTGCCCAGTTCCTCAAGCTGGATTTGTGTGATTTTTGTTAGGTCAGGCTTTCCATCCATGATCGGAGCCAACTCCGCTACCTGAGGTGTATCATATGCATTTAGTATCAGTGGTTTCATTTTCCGCTGATCTACTTTGAGTATTGGTTTATAGATATGTTCAATACGGATGATATTAGGCCACTGTATTTCGTATTCTCTCTTTTCCGGGACGGCTTCGACACATTTCTTGGGTGGTGGCGGCGGTGGCGGTGGACCATCATGAGTTTCATGAGGCATGAAAGTGAACGGCACACCAAAAATATTTACATATTCGGCATCAAATTGATCGGTAGCGGGATTGATTTCATATGACGTGCGTCTTAAACCGCGACCGACTACCTGCTCACAGAGAAGTTGGCTGGAAAAGGCGCGTAATCCCATGATGTGAGTTACTGTCTTTGCGTCCCATCCTTCGGATAACATTCCTACGGAAATGACTGATTGAATTTGTTCCCCCGGTTTGCCCATTCTGCCGACGGTATCAACTTTCTGTCTCAGTTGCTCCGCCAAATCTTTTTTTGTCAATCTTTCAACCGGTTTATCTTCAGAATCCTCGGCTTCCTCATACTGTGTATTACTGATTTCGCCTGCTTCCTCCTGTGATTCAGCCATCTCAAGTACCTTTGAATCGATATGCAGGGTCTTTTCAGGAGCACATAATTCATCAATAAGCACTTTTTTGTGGTCCAGGGAATATTTTATACGTGCTGCCGTTTCGACACGATTGGCTACACTGATCATTACGGGTGGTGTTTCATAGCCGGCTTCTTTCCATTCTCTCAACGTCTCAAGCCAGTCCTGTCCGAGAAAATAGTAAGCTTTATTGACAAGATCGGGGAGTGGTTCGTATTCCTCAGCTTTTCTGCTGATATCGTCTTTCACTTCCGTATCTGCATAAATATGATAAAACCGTGACTTATAGTCAGGCGCAAGCCTCCCGTCGTCACGGATAACGACTCTTGGCGTTTTCACCAGGCCTGATTCAATGGCGTCGTTGAGACCGAAATCGCTGACGATCCATTCAAACAGCGCTTCTTTAAAGACTTCCTTGCCTGATGGTGCAAAAGGCGTAGCGGAGAAGTCGTAACAGCATACGATATTCCGTGCCCTATGGATGCGATCGAGACCTCCCACCCACTTGGTTGCTTCCTCTATATCTTCTTTTTTCAAACCTTTCGTTTTTGATTCAGCCGGTATGCGCCACGCATGGTGAGCCTCATCATTGATTACTATGATATTGTGAGCGTTTGCAATTTCACTCAGGACTTCGCGGACATACGCTTCATCACTCTTTGCCCCGCGTTTATCGACGCTTTTCCTTTTCGATATTCGCTCTTCACTGTCCCAATTCAACGTATGCCAGTTTCGGATGACTACTTTACCCTGCCGCAGTTTTTCGATGAGACCGTGTGGTATGATATTGAATTCCTCATAATAATTGCCGGGTGCAGAAGGAATAAGAACCTGGAGACGGCTTCTTACCGTCAGTCCGGGAGCAACTATAAAAACATATTTAGAAAAGCGGTTATCCTGCGGATATGTCGTTCTGTTAAGAACCTGCCATGCGATCAGCATAGCCATAACAATGGTTTTCCCTGATCCGGTTGCCATCTTTGAACACAGTCGCCGGAATAATCCGCCATCTGCCGGGATCATTATCCCTGTCTTTTCCGATTGCGGCGCTTCCGCAAGCCAGATAAGTGTTTCTATTGCCTCGAGCTGGCAGAAGAAAAAACGTTTATCATGACGTTCATCCGGATTATTCCAGTGTTCGAGCAGTCTCCTGGTGATGCCTGTAACTCCGGCATATGGATTTGTGGGATGCTCGCGCCATGCTTTAACACGCGGTCGTATCTGATTGACAAGTGGTATCTCCATAAAAATGCCGGGATCATCGAATGACTTGGAACTTGAAGATGCTATTACATATCCGGCAGGCCTTCGTCCTTCTTCCATGTTGAAGAGCATGGTTTCTCTGTCATAGTGCCAGTAGTAAGCCGGTTCTTTGAAAGGGGAGTTGATAATCAGCCGGTCAATTTGTGATTTCGTCATAGCCTATTCAATAACCTGCCAGATTTCATGTATTAACTCCATGTTTCAGGACATTCCAATTTAAATCCGTCATTTCTGGTAACAGCTTTTGGCAACAGGCTTTGGGCAAACCTGCTGCGTCCTATGTGCAGTAAACCATGTGCTTCATTAGCAAGGTCTTTTGAAAATCTGTGCGGAGGTATGGCAATAATTACCCGTTTAGTTCGGAAATCAGAATCAGATCGAATTCGTTTGATAACCGGAACAAGATCGCTGTCGGCAGATATAAGCAGCGCGGTGTCAAGCTTATTCTTAAACATATCCGATAGCATCTCAACCGCAATATTGATATCAGTCATCTTCTCCCTGGGAATGATCCTCGTTTGGTGACAATTAAAGCATGTATATGGTTCCGCATGTTGTTTTCCTTCGATAATTTGTAGATTATTCAATGTTTGCAGTGCTTCAATGTAGGTTGTCTGTCTCTGGCGCTTTGCCTGATCTTCAACGATCGTTCGTGACGTGAAATACTTTGTCAACATTAATTCCTGCCCGGGTTTTAGAAGACTCTCAGTTAATTTGGGCAGGTTAAGCCATAAATACCTTTGCCACCCGGCATCACAAAGCCCGTGGTACAAGTTATACCCGTCTATATAAGCGATGACTCTATTCATTGCATAATTCTATTTCTATTGACTTTTATTGTTCTGATTGATATCATTATGTTATCAACGCCGGTGTGCGTAACGCCGGCTCAACGGCCTCTAGTGATAGAGGCTGTTTCTTTTTACTGATTATCCACCTCTATAATCTTCAAGCTTTCGATACCGCGGTCGTCAACGATTTTTACAGCGATTCGCCTGTTATCTCCCAACATAAATGGTAAGGAAACGGTGCCCCTGTATGACTCGATACGCTCTTCATCAATTTCTGCCTTTAAATTCCGTGCCAGACGCGACCAGCCTTCTTTTTCTCCAGCCATGGGGAAGAAGACCTGACGGGGGAATAGGCTACGGCCATCATAATCGGTGTCAAGCATCCACATGGCGATATTAGCCGTGCCTCCCGATTCCACCTGGCCTGTCTTGGTATTGTAATAGTCGAAACCCTGTACTTCCACTTTGTGTTTACCTTTATCCTTGCCTGTTTTAATTGGCTCCAGTTTTACATCAGGCTGGCCGATAAGCCAGAAACTGTCATCGCTGGCACGTTTCTTTTTCAAATCTTCGGTGAGCAGGTCTGCGTTCATCTGTGCCTTGAGCAATGTCACGCCCGGCCAGCTTGTTTCATCGATATCTCTGGCTGCCTCAGGATCGAATTGAAAAGCGGCAAATACAATCAGCTTTGGCTTTGGTACGAGAGTCTGTGCTTCCTGTATGGCATATTCCACCTGTTTTTTATCAAGTGGTGAATGTTCAGGTCCGAAGCAGATGACGACACGTTGCGGCTCTTCGGTAACTGCCTTTGTTTCGCGGACTCTATCGGCTCCAAGCAAATTCGGTTTCGTTTCTCCTTCCGCCTGCAACCAGCGTGTTCCGGCCAGCGGCTCAATACGGGAAAACAGTATATATTGGCCTTTTTTGCCACGGATGCCTGTTTTCAGAAGTTCGGCACGCCATTCGGACTGACGTAACGTTTCACCGGAGCGTAAAATCGATTCATCGGCTGGTTGAGGCGCTTCGATTTCCGATATCGGTTTGACTGTAGGAGAAGGCACTGCTTCTACGGTAAACGGCCCGCTTACGCGAGCTCTTGAACTATCCGTAAAAGGCTGATCGTAAAGCGTTTCCTGCGCCGGAGGCTCATTATTCGCAATTGACTTCAGGGTGATATGCGGAACGGTCTTGTATTTGAAGC
Source organism: Dehalococcoidia bacterium (assembly GCA_003484395.1). Classification (GTDB taxonomy): domain Bacteria; phylum Chloroflexota; class Dehalococcoidia; order GIF9; family UBA5629; genus UBA5629. The sequence goes on along the minus strand of DNCV01000060.1, from coordinate 1,535 downwards.
CGCTGCCGACTCCTTCTTGTGGATGGGCGAGTTCATAATAATCGTAGAGCGCTGTCATCAACCGTTGCTTTGCAAGGGTGATAGCAACCCGCGAAGTATCGCAGGTAATCCATCTCCTGCCCCACTCCTCGGCAACGTATGCCGTGGTGCCGCTGCCGCAGGTGGGATCGAAAATCAGGTCACCCGGGTCTGTGGTCATGAGGAGACAACGCTCGATTACTTTTTCTGACGTTTGAACGACGTACAGCTTCTTTGAAGCATATGTACTCCTGACAGTATCGTCCCATACGTTATTGAATTCAGTTGCAGGGAAATCATCTTCATAACGGATGTAGGCAAGCGTGTTTTCTACTGCAATGAGGCGGTCACTTTTTGCCAACTCCTGTAATCCGATTTGAGAAGTTTTCCAATGAGTACCAACCGCTGGTTTAAATACACGCCCTTCAAATTCGAAGGGTGCCGACCCCTTATCCGAAGCGCCAGCAGAAACAAGAATACTGGTTTGAAAACGACGACCCTGTGGAAAAGGAGATTCCCCGCTTATCTCCTTAGATGTTAATCGTCGCTTTTCTTTGTTTTCTAGTTCAATCCATGTATAACCAGCTGTTACCATTTCAGACGAACGTGGCCTAAACAATTTCAGATATTTAATCTTGTCAATATCAGATGCATACCAGATTAGGTAATCATAAACTGATGAGAGAAGCGTTGGGGCAAATCCTCCAGTTTTCTGAAAAGCAATCAAACAACAGTAATTCGTGGGTTTAAATATTTCATCCATTAATTCTCTAACGTGATGTACATTTTTGTCAGAGATCTGGACGAAGATGCTGCCGCTTTCAGCAAGCAATTCTTTTGCAAGTAATAATCTATCCCGCAAATAGGTAAGGTAAGAATGAATGCCGAGCTCCCATGTGTCCCGGAAAGCCTTCACCATCTCGGGTTCCGACGTCAAATCCTCGTCCTTTCCGTCTTTAACATCACGCTTGTTTACGAAAGGCTGGAAGTTGGAACCGTATTTAATGCCGTAAGGCGGATCAATATATATCATCTGCACATGGCCGGCTAAACCCTCTTTTTCAAGCAGGGAGTTCATTACCAGCAGGGAATCACCGGCAATGAGTCGGTTCGACCATCCGTGCTGATGCTTGTAGAACTCAATAGCCTCTCGTAGCGGCGGTTCGGGATCTACGATATTGAAGAAGGAGGATTGCTCATAGTTTGTACCATTGCGTTTGCGTACCGCTTCGATAATGCTGCGAGGGTCAATGCGTTCATGGACGTGGAGTGAGATTGTAGGTATCTCAAATGAGGTATGCTCTTTTTTCCCTGCCCATATAAGTTGAGGATCGAGATGAGGATCGTAGGAATACGTCTTTTTGGTGCTTTCGGCATCCGTATCAGTGGTAACCAAACCGATCGGCGGATTGTTGACGCGCGCTTTGTCCCGGTGATCGTATTGCTCGATCGGTTTCTTCCCCTTTGACATGTACGAAGACCTCCCCATTCATTGAACACTGGAATCGTGTGAAAAG
>DNCV01000035.1 GCA_003484395.1 Dehalococcoidia bacterium | reverse complement strand
GAGCCGCTCTGGATACTAAAAGCGCCCCGCCGCAGTGTCGCCGAACACGATCCTGCTCTTGCGCCATGGCTGCAAATCGATGACGAGAAAAGCTGTTTCGATGAATTGTGCATTCTCTATGTTGCGTTAACCAGAGCCCGGCGGGGTCTCTATATGGTTACAAGTTATCCAGGCAAATCGGCATCGATGCTGAACCATGCCGCATTTCTCAAGCGACAGCTCTCCGGAGATATAAAGCCCGTAGAGGGACAACGTTTTGCTCTCTGTGGAAAAGAATATATATGTCTGTACAGAACAGGAGAGCAGAACTGGTATAAAAATGTGCCGGCAAAAGCAGAGGAGCCCTTGCCTCCTGTTCCTGGGCTGCCCGCGCAATTCAGAATCCCGGCGGAAGGACAGCGGCCTGCCGGCGTCATCCCCTCGGCACAGGAAGAGGGAGAAATACCGGCGAGCAGCCTGTTCGCAGCATCGCACAGAGAAAATATCGAACTGGGCAATGCCGTCCACCAGCTTTTCGAAAAAGTGACATGGTCGGACAGCTTCGATGTTGAGCAATGCATCCGAAGCTGGCGTAAAACGACCCGGCTGGCGCCGGATACGGTAGAACAGGCGATCAGGCAATTCACCCGTGCGATTGAATCGCCGAATATTGCCTTGGCGCTACGCCGCCCTGAAGGCGCTGTTGAATTATGGAGAGAGCGATCATTCGAGGTGGTCGTCGAGAAACAATGGATATCCGGAGCGTTTGACCGGGTGATCATAACAAAAAACGGAGACGGCTCCATGGCACATGCCACCATTATGGATTTCAAGACGAACGAAGTAGCGAATGATCTGGAGATAGCTGTTGCCGCGGAACGCTACCGAACACAGCTCGCACTCTACCGTAAGGCACTGTCACGCATTTTGAAGCTTAACCAGGCACGGATCGCCGTCAAATTGCTGTTCACGCAACCCTGTAGAGTATTCGAGTTGTAAGGGCGTCATTATTCTCTATTATTAATAACGCAACAACAGCATATGCATTCATATTGAGCTTTTGCTATGTTTTCTTTACAAGGGATGGCAACAACACGTATGTCGAGGTGAGCAAAAACAACGGCTCGATCGTATCTATTTCAGTTTGCAATTCATCACCAGCAAAACCTGCTCATCTCCATCATAACTGGAGACTGTACCTTGAACCGTTACTGTTTGTCCATCGGCAACTCCCGATACGGGATTAGTTGAAAATGAACATTTGATTTTTGCTGCTCCTATTCCACTCCCGCCAAAAATAATATACCCCGATTCCGTACTAAATGTAAGTACCGTTCCCGTAATATCAATCGTCTTCTCTTCATACGTTGCCGCTGCACTGGAAGCATTTGAATTATAGGCAGCCATCAATGCATCAGCAGTTACTGCGGTGATTTGAGGTGTTGTCGTTGTCGGTGTCGGTGTTGTTTGCGCAGGGGTGGTGCTCGCTACAGGAGTAGTGGTCTGCGACTGTGTGCTTACCGGCGTCGTCGCAGATCCATCGGAGGTGAACAGTGAAGTATTATTGATGGCAAAGATAACGCCGCCGACTCCCACGAGCAATACGATCAATATTATCAGAAATATGGTGCTGCTCGATGATCCTCTCGGTGGTGAAGGAGCATTAGGGTTGTTATACATATATTGCTGCTGATATTGACCCGGATCCCCCCCCCAGCCTGGTGGTTGATTTAAGGGCCCCTGTTGATTCCATGGCTGTTGTTGCCCCCATCCTGCTTGCCTGTCATTATATGGGGGAGGTGGCTGTTGCCGTTGAAAAGGCGGCCTGTAGCCGTATTGCGGCGGAGGAGGAGATGGTGGCGGCATCCGTTGTGTGAACTGACTTAAATTCGCCCCGCAGTTGGCACAAAAATTCTTCCCAGAGGCAACCGGCGCTCCGCAATTAGGGCAGGGAAACATCTGCTGTTGCATATGAAATTTTCTCCTTCAAAAGCACCACTGTTTGTACTCTCCTGCAACCAATTATACCGCTAATTGTTAACGAAGTATTAATATGCTAGTACAATCCGATAAACATACACTGTTTCTTATTATATCACAAGGTCACAGAAACTGTCGTAGCTACGAGCTATAGCGCCTATAGTGGCATCAAAACATCCGGTGCAATTGCTAATATAAGAAATATGGAGCCGATAATAGCCGGTTTACTGGGCGGTCTCACAGGGCTGGACTTGGAGCAGGTTTGATAGGAGGCATTCACCGCTATTTATAGGTGGTTTTACCGATGTCGCCTGTGCGCTCGGCGCCATTATCAGCGGACTGGGCGCCGGTATCCTGCTCGCAGTATTGAAAAGTAAGGTCAATGTCTGGCAGGCCGCCTTATTTGCCTTTGTCATGGAAGATGAAAAAACTTCAGAATTACATCAGTGCCCGCAGCTTCTCGATAATCCAAACCATCCCTTCCGTATCCCGTCCGCAGTATTTCAACAGGTTTTCCTTTACGCTTTGACGGTCTTCCTCAGACGCATTACCGTAGGTGACACGAAAATATTCAACGCTGGCCATCTGACCTTCGGAAATATGCAGATCGGAGTATCCCATACCGGTCAAAGCAGGAAGCACGCTTTTAAGCGATCCGCTGCCGTCTTGCGCAGGATGATAATAATAAAAGTTTTTAAATGGTCGCCACAGGTCAACCATTCGACTACACGTGTTATTTACCCATTCATCATACTCCGGAAACGCCAAAGCCATCTCCCTTAACACACCTTCTTCAAAAGATTGATTGTAAACAATGATACTGCCTTTGCTGCCAAGCATTTTTCTCAACTCAACAAGAAATGCGGGCCGCGGATCCTCTGTGCCCTCCGCCAGGAAGGAGAAATGTTTGGGATCAGATGGCGTATGTTTTTGAATATGCAATGAAAATTGAAACGGAATCCTCTGGTACGGCCTTGTTCCGTTAAACAACGGTATCGCCGTATCAAACGTTTCGAAATCAAGAAAATGCAACGGGTAATGCAATGTCGATAAAAAGCTGTTGATGCCATGTTTATACAGGTACGGTTGATCGGCAATAATTGCTTCACGTTGTATCTGCTGTTTTTCCGTAAGCGGATAGGATTCCGGGATATCGGCGACAGCAAGGATGCCATGGCTCAGCAGATCGCTGGCTTTCTCCCTGGCAGAATCGGAATACAGGGTAAAGACGTGACGTTCAGGTAAAAATGCCCAGCAATAATCCTGAACAGGACAAGAATATGGATTATTGCACTGGCTGCCGATCGGCACATCAGGCGACCGCTGCGTGTCCATAATTTCCAGCATACCTTCAACACGGGCTGCCAGACCCTGTGATTCTGCCATGACACTCTCCGTGATATCCTGAGTCAGAAACAGTGCGGCGGGATCGAGATCGCCCTCTTTCACATACTGGGTATTCACACACATAAGAAAGCATCTGTTCACTGCCAGCCCCGCCCGTTGGAGGCAGAATCGCTGAAATGCAACATCCTGGATATGCTCGGGCTTCACACTCGCCGCGCTTTTCACTTCGATAATATCCCATTCGCTGCTGTTCGCAGGTTTAAGAATGTCAACCCGCGCATAGAGTCGTCCTGTTAAAATAGCCGCCTCAAACAGCGGAACACGCTTTAGCAACAGTTGTTCCGTTTGACTGATGCCTTCCATGAAGCCGCCATTGGTCGGTATATTGATACCATTCGGAAACAGCGATTTTGCCAGTTCGCCGATGGCATATCCGGCATCAAATCGTTGTTGTGTCCCGACATCAGGCTGAGCTATCTTATCGGGATCATGAACAGCCGTCCAAAGATATTTGAGGCATTGCCGTCCGTTCATGTATTTGGACTTGGAAAGAAGTTTCTCTGCCATAACTAGATCATATACTGTATCTGGATACCCTATGCAAGGTCAACTATACCGTTAGAATACTATACCGTTAGAATACCCTTTTGTTCTCCTCGCCTGCTAAACTAAGTATTTACATAACAGGCAGCAGGCTATACAATAAAATCAGGATTGTGGATATGAAACCTTCATTGAGATATTGGCTGACGTGTGGCTTCTCGAGAGATCAGGAAAAGCGATACAGGCAATACTATCTGAGCGCTGACATACGCCATGTTACTAAAGGTCTTTTTTTTCTGACAATACCTTTACTGGCAATGGTATATAACGATTACCTGTTCTTCGGTATTTCGTCAACGCTCTATTATCTCGCAGCTCTGAGAACCGTGCTGCTCATCTCCGGCATTGTATTGATTCTCTTCTTAAGACGGACCAGAAGCTATCTTTTTTATGACAGATGGTCGTTCCTCTAGGGGATTGTCGCCGTCACAGCGATTTTAATAATTAATTCCAGCCGCCCGCAAACAACGATGCTTTTCACACTGATAGACATCATCATTATAGTGTTCATCTATATGCTGACGCCAAATCCACTGATGTACCAGGCGAAACGCAACGGCCGCGACAAAGTCGAAACAGCAGAATTTATCCCAGGCAAAGCCTGATAAATCATTACCCCGTTCTGCCGAACTCCCGTTGGAGACGATGGGAGCTCAAATGGATCATGGTGGGGCGTCCGTGAGGACAGGTGCGAGGCTGGGACGACTCTTCCAGACTGCGAATGAGCGCACGCATCTCTTCGATGCTGAGCGGTTGACCAGCCCTGACGGCACTGTGACAGGCCAGAGAGACAGCAATACGTTCATCCTGATGCACCATCGATTTCTCATCGGCAATAGCATCAAGCAACGTACCGATTGTTTCCGAAAGATGAGTACTGCCTAATAGCGACGGTACTGCCCGCACCAAATAAGTGCGATCGCCGAACGTATCAACCATGAAACCAAACTGGCTTAAGAGATCGCCATTCCTTTTCATCACGTTATCTTGCCGAGGATTCATTTCGATAGTTATCGGATCGAGTAGGCCCTGAACATCGACGGCTCGTTCGGTGCGCTGTTTCAATATCTTTTCAAACAGCACCCGTTCATGCGCAGCATGCTGATCAATGAGATAGAGCCCATCAGGCCCCTCCGCCAAGATATAGCTGTTGGAAAGTTGTCCCACCACCCTGAGAATGGGCAATGTTGTCAGACTACCACTATCAGCTTCTCTAAAGTCCTCCGGCGGTCGGGAGAACAGCGGCTGAGTGTCCATTTGAACAGGTTCAGAGAATACTCGAGGTGATGGCAGCGTCGTATGACTGACGGACGGCAGCGGAGCATCGCCAATGACCTTCCGAATCGCTTTCTGCACAGCCGCGAAAACGCTGCCGCTATCACGGAATCTGACATCGCTTTTCGTCGGATGAACATTAACATCGACATCCCCTGCAGGAAGAATAATATTAATAACAGCGATGGGGTGACGTCCGACCATGAGCAGTCCCTGGTACGCGTCTTCGATCGCTCTCGTCAGCATGAGGCTGCGAATCCAGCGATGGTTGACGAAAACGCTCATATAATTTCGATTGGTGCGGCTGAGATGAGCGGGGCTTACCAGTCCCGAAATAGAGATGTCCCCTTCCGCAAACTGCACTTCCTGCAAATGACGTGCGATTTCAGCGTTATAAACCTCAGCAATCGCATCGCACAGAGACCCATTGCCAGGCGTCCCCAGCGTCTGACGGTCATCGATGGTAAAACTGAAACGCACAGAGGGAAATGCCAGAGCATACTGCATCAGCAATGTCGATACATGACTGCTCTCCGTAGCCGGCGACTTTAGAAACTTCAGCCGTGCCGGCACAGTGCGAAAAAGGCGGTTCACGGTAACTGTCGTACCACGTGAACGGCTATGTTTCTCGTTAACGATAATCTTCTCGCTTTTGACGACAAGATGACTGCCCGCAAATTCAGATTCCGTGTGCGTCAGCAGTTCGATATCAGCCACCGCCGCAATGCTTGCCAGCGCCTCTCCCCGAAATCCCAGTGTGGCAATATTCTCCAAATCGTCAAGTGAGGTAATTTTACTGGTGGCATGGCGAGTAAAAGCAAGCTCAACATCGGCTGGTGAAATACCCGTACCGTCATCCGTTACCATGATGCGGGCCACGCCGCCATTTTGGATTTCAACGGCAATGCTCGTGGCATGGGCATCAAGTGCATTTTCAATCAACTCCTTCACCACCGAGGCCGGTCGCTCAATAACCTCGCCGGCGGCGATTTTAGAGACTACATATGGGGCTAACACCTGAATCGGCATGACGCGATTATTGTAATCGGTTTGGGGCAGCGGGAGCAACGGATAAAAAGAGAGTCTATTTCAGAAACCGTATAAACTCCGCAGGTATGACGATCTTAAGGCCGGACTTTTCCGCAATCTGTGAGTCTGCGTAGAAATGTTTATCTCCCGTCACCAGATAATCGGGCTCTGCCGCAACAGCCGCAGCAAGAATCGCGGCATCATCTGAATGTATCAGTTTAGCCNNACTACTTCTGAGGATGTCAGATGTCTAACATCAATGACATAATGCCAGATAAATCGTTTCTAGTCAATTCCCCAAGGAAGGATTATAATTACCTGCATTATGATCCTACGCAAATTGGAAAGGCTTCTAATCATCGGCGCCGACAGTGAGCTGCACGATCTGATCAGTAAGATAGCAGGGGCATCGTTTCATGTCCTTCATGCTGTTGATTATCAGCAAGGACTGAATATGGCCCGCAAGGAATTTCCGTCCATTATAGCGCTCGGTTATCTTAATCCACCCGATTCGGCGTACCAGTTGTACTGGAAACTGAAAGAGGGATGGATCACACGGAATATCTCCCTGCTGCTCGTCGATTACAGTCCTAAAGATAGCGCAAAACGTGTTGTGACGACGGATGAGCGCCTGCGCTTGGGAGCCGATGAGTATATCGCCATTCACGGCGACGGAGATGAATCCGGCGAACAGATAAGTAAGCTGCGTGAACGGCTGAATACGTGCGTTGACCGGCAGGCTAATAAACTGAAGGAGGCGATCCTCCATCCCGATGTGTTCGCCGTAACATGGGAACAGATTCCAGGTCGCGGCGCATTCGAGATGAAGCAGGAAGAGCTTTTCGATAACGTCCGGATCGCCGCTCAAAAAGGCAAAATCCACGCCGTAAGCATCACGGACAACCCCGGAGGTAATCCTGCCCTCTCCGCAGAGATCCTCTGCTCGGAGATTAAAAGAATCGGCATGGAGCCGCTGGTTCATATGGCGCTCCGCGATAAAAACAGAAACGAATTCGAGAGCCTGTTGTATGGCCTCGCTGCAATGAAGGTGCGTAATGTCCTGTGCCTCACCGGCGATTACCCGGCGACCAGCGGATTCAACACCATGCCGAAACCGGTTTTCGACCTCGACTCGGTGCAGGGGCTGCAGCTAATCAGCACAATGAATCAGGGCTTGGAAATCGAGAGCTTTGGGAAGAAAACGCTCCTTGCCCCCACTGATTTCTTTGCCGGCGCAGTCATCTCGCCGTTCAAGCTGTTTGAATCGGAACAGAAGTGCCAGTACTACAAGCTGAAAAAGAAAATAGAGGCCGGAGCGAAGTTCGTCATTTCCCAGGTCGGCTACGAAGCGCGCAAGCTGCATGAGTTGATCCAGTGGCTCAAGGTGAACGACTACAATATTGCCGCGCTGGCGAATATCTACGTGATCACCTACGGCTTGGCAAAGGTAATGAATGCCGGGCAGGTGCCGGGATGCGTTGTTACCGATAAAATGCTGGCCTTACTGGACGAAGAGCGCAAGGCGAAAGACAAAGGGCTGCAGGCACGGCTGGACCGCGCCGCCAAAACATACGCCATTGTTAAGGGAATGGGATACGCCGGCGCTCATATCGGCGGATACAATATCACCTGCGAACAGGTTGAACATATTATTGACAATGGCGAAGAGCTGTCGCATAACTGGCAGGATTATTTGCCGGAATTCGACTTCCCGCAGAAAGACAGCTTCTATTTCTTTGAAAGAGATGATAAGACCGGACTGAATACCGACAAGCTGTCTCCGAGAAAGGAAAAGGCAGCCCGTCCTCCGATATATGAGTTCTCCCGTCTGGCGCATGCCACCATTTTTAATCCGGACAGCATGGGCTTCAAGTCATTTCATCCCATCGCTGTCGGCATCGACCGCACGCACATACCGAAACATGTCTTCACCGATATGGAGCACCTTGCTAAGGTGGTCATGTTCGATTGCCAGAACTGCGGCGATTGCGGCCTGTTCGATGTCGCGTTTCTTTGCCCGATATCGCAATGCCCTAAAAACCAGAGGAACGGCCCGTGCGGCGGCAGCCAGGACGGATGGTGCGAGGTCTATCCCAATGAGCGGCAGTGCATCTGGGTGAGAGCCTACGAACGCCTCAAAGGCCATCATAAGGAAGATACCATCGGCGAATACATCGTTCCCCCGAATGATTGGGCTTTGCAGGGAACGGCTTCCTGGCTGAACTTTTACTGCGGACGCGATCATACCGCCAAACGATTGGGCATCAAACCGCCTGAGCCGAAAAACGGGCCTGCATCTACCAAATAGCACTATAATACCGAACTGGAAAGAGATAGTATGTCAGCAAAACAAAACACCGGGCCGCACCAGGTATCATTGAGGCAATGGATCTCCTGCGCCCCATTCGAACAACTGCTGCACATGCGCATTGAAGAAGCCGCGGACGGGAAATCCATCCTGACGATGCCGTTCCTCTATGATTTCGCCCAGGGCAAAGGATTGCTCCATGGCGGCGCCCTCGTTTCACTGGCTGATACAGCAGTGGTGATGGCCATCAAAAGCATTTTACCGCCGTCAACTCACTTCGGCACCATATCCATGGAATCGAAGTTCCTCTATCCGGTAACACAGGGATTGCTGACTGCCAGAGCCTGGGTCACTAGAAGAGAAGATCGAACGATTCACAGTCAGGCTACGATATATAACGACGAAGAGAAGCCGGTTATGGAGTTTTCATGCGTCTCAAAGATAGCCAGAATCAAAAGAGAAAGCACTTCGCCGGAAAACTGAAAACGATATCCCTGTAACCGTACCTCCGCAGTTGTCTTACGCATTGCTGCAGCAGTAAATCTATTCCTGTTTTTTACCGAATTGCATGTTCAAAGTCTCGGGCATGGTGATGAGCAGCGGCATCCTTATAGCCAGATCGAGTACGACAAAAGAGAGAAACACATACTGAGGCCCGACTGTATCCCAGATAATTCCGGCGATAACGGCAAAACCGGCGCTTACCCCCATCTTGAAGAACCGCCCTATGCCCAGCCATCTGCCCATGTAGCCGCGGGGCACAAGCTCCCTTTCCATCGCACCACCGATAGGCCCGCTCACATAATAAAAACCCTGCAGTACACCCGACAGAATTAAAAATCCCGCGTTCGGGGCGCATATGAGCACAATATTGGCGGCCCAGAAAAGCGGTATTGTCGCATAAAGTATCCGTTTTCTGCCTATCCTGTCCGCCAGCCTGCCGAGAGGGACGGAGAAAATAATCGATGTCAGCGCAGACGCCGTGACCATAACGCCCAGTATATACTGATCGGCGCCTTTAACTTCATAGGCGAAGACCTGGGTGAAAGGGATAACCATGCCCATCGGCAACTGCCCGATTGCTGCGATAATCTGCCAGCGTTTCAAATACCTGCCGCTGTTAAATACTTCCTTAAAGCCTTTGATAATATTCAATCCTGATGTACCGGAATCTCCCCACTTTCGCGCGGACAGCCATTTCAACACCATGATGAACGTAATTACGGTAACGGCAACGGCAATAAAAAACAGCGGTCTGATACCCTCGACGGTTACACCACCAAACATGGTGACGAGCCATGCTCCTGCCAGGGGGCCCGCCATGCCAAGTAATCCTGCGCCGACAGTCTCGCACAGCATCATCCCTGTGGCTCTATCCTTATTCTCCAGGCAGTTGCCGCAAATGGTTGCGCAGCTCTGGACACTGACTGAATACCCCGACCAATATGCTATCATCGCTATAAAAGTAATTACCCACGTTTGTGCCAAAACATACGTTGCATACGCAATAGCGAGTAAGCCGATGCCCACCAGGTAAACCTTTTTGGGAGCCATCCTGTCGATGAGAAAACCGCTGAACAGACTGATTATCCCTGCAAAAACCATACCAAGGCTATTCACCATGCCAAGCTGCGTGGCAGTAGCGCCCAGCGCGACAATATACAGGGACAGATACGGCAGCACCATCTGGTAGGCAAACCTGTCAAGCGATGTCCGCGCCACCGTGATTTTCCAATCGGTCTGCTGACGTTTAAGGAAGCTGACTGCTTCGGATAATAAGGAAGGTTTCTGGTTCATACTAATTCATGCATTACAGCGGATAATAGTGATATGCATGATTATTGTACAACTTTTGATCGGAAGGAGCACGGTCATTCCAGGGGATTGACTGCGACTATATCTTTAAACCGCTTAAAATCGGAAAGATTAGCTGTGTAGATAGTAGTAACGTCATTCTCCAACATAAGCGCCACTATCTGGGCATCATATATATCCAGCCCCTTTGTCCGGTAACGCTGAGCGATTTCATATGTATGTTTCATCGTACCTTCACCGGGATACAATTTCAGTATATCCGAATCGATATATCCGTCAACTGTCGCTACAGCCTCGTCTGCCGTCAACGCATGTTTCACTTTTTTAGAATTAGTTACCGTTGCGTAGAACTCGGCCAGCACCTGCGGTGATAAACATGCCTGCACTTCTCCTGTATTAATCTTATCGATCAAAGCAACGGCAGCACTATGCCATGGACTGTCCTCATTGATAGCATAAATCAGCAAGTTAGTATCAAGAAAAACAGATGTAGCCATTATTAATCCTGATAAATCTCCTCACGCCTATACGTGCTATCACTTGCTCCCAGCTTGAACGTTTTTAACGTAATCGGTCTAAACTGCTTTTGCCCTATGCCCATAGGAGAGGCTGATTCCTTCTCTTTGAACCACTGTTCAAGACGGTCTTCGGGAATGCGCCATCTGCCATCTACTTTGATTGCCGGCAGCAATCCCTGTTCCGCCTTGCGGGTGATCGTTTCTATCCGCATCCTCAGTATTTCAGCGACTTCTTTCGTTGTCAATAATTTCTGCATTTGATATCTCCTTTGTTTGCTAACCAATATGCCTTACAAAAAGTTCTCTAATTTCACCTCATTGATAATATGACATCAAACATAATTTGTCAATCTTTTGATGATTATTTTGATATAACAGTAAATTTATCATTTTTTTAATTATTTTCTGAGTTACAATATTGGAAGAATGGTATTTTTCGGCTGTGGCATTATTCAGATGTAAAAATGCTAATAAAACCGAGCTTATAACTGACATCAACCGAGGCAACTTCCAATGAAAGCTTGGTATCCCCGGATAAAATCGTGTATCGGCGTCACTTTCTTGCCTTCAAGTTGAACGCTGAGAAGCACCAGGAGACCACTTCCCGTTCCCACAGCAATATGCGATGCGCCGTCACGTTGAACAGATACAACTCTTCCAGGTTCCGCCGAACCGGCAGCGACAGCAGTCCCTGCCATATCTATCCTCAATCGTTTACCCTGCCACAACGTATAGCTGCCCGGCCATGGGTTGTACGCTCTGACCTGACGTCCTAGCTCAGCAGCGGGTAACGACCAGTCTATGCGACCGTCATCTTTTGATACCTGTCTGGTATTCACCGCACGGCTGTTATCCTGAGGCTGTGGTTTGATCTCGCCCGATAGCCAGCGCGGCATAGTATCAATCAGCAAACGCGCACCTGCTACGGCAATCGTATCGGTCAGCGTGCCGGTCGTATCTGAGTCAGATATCGGAACCTCGATCTGGGCCAATATCGGGCCGGTATCCATACCCTCATCAAGCAGCATAATGGTTACACCGGTACTGCTATCGCCGTTCAAAATAACAGTAGAGACCGGAGACGCACCACGGTAACGAGGGAGCAAAGAAGGATGTATATTGATACAGCCGTGTTGAGGCAGCGTCAGTATCTCTTTCGGTACCATCAAACCATAGGCAGCAACCACAATCACATCCGGTGCGCATTCTCGAAGGGAACTGATAACATCGGGGTCACGTAATCTTTCCGGCTGTTCAACAGGAAGGCCGTGGGCCAGCGCAGTTTGTTTAACCGGTGACATTGCCACTCGCCGTCCTCGACCTGCCTCTCGATCCGGCTGCGTATACACAGCGGCAACAGAATACGGCCCGGCGCAGATCGCTTCAAGTGCAGGAACCGCAAATGACGGCGTACCCATAAAAATGACTTTTTTTCTTACATTATGTAACATTTTTAGACTATTTTATTATTTTTTCCTGTTATGTCAAAAACCTACTTGACACCCCAGTCGACCGACATGGTAAGCTATATAGCGCGGGTCATGCTGTAAAGTTGGGGTTGATGTTATGGTTCTTCTGGAACTGATTTTAGACTAACTATCGGTGGGTCTGCAATCAAAGAAAGCAAATGATTATGCGAGAGGGGGATTTTGTGTCTTTTTTGGGGATTGGTGCACAACGGCATCTAATGGAAGGATTAACTTGAGATCATCCCAAGACATCTGGATAGCCGCCCTCGGCGAACTGCAACTACAGGTAAGCAAGCCAAATTTTGATACGTGGCTGAAGGATACGACCGGGTTGCACTACGCCGATACAACATTTACCATCGGCACACCGAACGTGTTCGTCGCCGAGTGGCTGGAGCATCGTCTCCATTCCGTAATTAAACGTACGTTGTCCGGTATCATCGGCACTTCCGTTAACGTGCATTTTCAGATCCATATGCCGGATTCTGCTCCAGCTCAGAAGACGCCTGCGCTGCAAACGGACGGTGGTATAAGCGTGAAAGAAAGAGAGCCGATTACCCGTCCAAATCTCAATTCCAGATACACCTTTGACACTTTTATCAGCGGCGAATGCAACAGAATGGCTTATGCTGCGGCACTGGAAGCAGCGGAGATGCCGGGGTCCGTATACAACCCTCTATTCATCTATGGTAAGACAGCCGTCGGCAAGACACATCTGATTCATGCTATCGGAAATGCCTTGATCAACAATGGCCGCAACGTAGTGTATACCAACGGGCAACGCCTGACCAATGAATTCGTTCTGGCCCTGAAAACGGGGAGAATGGATGATTTCAATCAAAAATATCGGAATCTGGATGCGCTGCTGTTCGAAGATATCCAGTTCCTCAGCGGCAAAACAGGAACACAGGAATGCTTCGCCAACATCTTTATTGATCTTTACGACACCAATTGTCAGATCGTAATATCGAGCGACGTCATGCCGAAAGCTATTGAATCGCTCGACGAAAAATTGAGATCGCGCCTTGAGGGAGGCCTCGTCGTTGATATCCAGTTGCCTGATCATAATACACGGCGTGCAATTCTCAAAACTAAAGCGCAGCACCTCGGGGTCGAGCTATCACCTGAGGCTATCGATTTTCTAGCAACGCGTTTCCCGAGCAATGTTCGTGAGATCGAAGGCGCCTTGATGCGGGTCATTACCTATACCAAGCTCAGCGGTGGAGAGCTCAGCACCGCTGCCTGCATGCAAGCACTGGCAGTGCTCGATGGTTGTAATGAATACATTTCTGGCGGAAAAGACCATACGCCGCCTGCCAGCGCTATTATCGATGCAGTTGCCGCTTATCACGGGCTGTCTTCAGATGTCCTCAAAGGCAATCGGCGCGATAAAAGAACTGCGTATGTGCGCCATATAGCCATGTATCTACTGAGGGAACAAACAAATACACGCCTGGCAGAAATAGGCAGGCTTCTGGGTGGACGAAACCACTCTACGATCGTCCACGGCTGTGAAAGAATCGCTGCCGAATTATCAACAAACCCTCAGCTCGAAAAAACACTAGATACTATCAAAAAAAGCCTCAAAAAATAATAACGTATTCCCCTGTTCTCTGTATTGTCGTATACTATTATCTAAACTGTGGACATCCGCCTGACGCCTTGTTGATAATTTCTTGATGTAACAGCTTACACGGAACAAACCTGTCAATTGTCTCTTATCAACAATATAGCTACTCCTTATTTCTACTATTACAATACCTTTCAATACTTATTTATCTTTATGTATTAAAATAGATACTATATACTTCCATATAAAGGATATGAATGATGCCTTATCGGGAGACTGACGATAGCTGTGCATAATGTCGATAATGTTGAAATTACAGTAGTGGCAGGGAGTGGTGGTGATGGGGCTATAACATTTAGAAGGGAGAAATTTGTGCCGTTTGGGGGACCGGATGGTGGAGATGGTGGCAAAGGTGGTGATGTTTATAGTATCGCCGACGGCAGCATGACTGACCTGGGAATTTTTCGACGGAAGACATTATTTAAAGCAGAGGATGGGGGATGCGGTCGCAAACAGAAGATGCATGGTAGAGACGGTGAAGACCTTATTATCCGCGTTCCTGTCGGTACGGTTATTACAGCAGTCGCAGACGATGGCAAAGAAACTGTCATTGCTGATTTGAAACGAAGGGATCAGAAGGCGCTCATTGCCAGGGGTGGCAAAGGTGGTAAAGGGAATGTGCATTTTGCCACGTCGACCAATCAGGCGCCCAGAAAAGCAACGAAAGGAAAATCGGGCGAACGGTATCGCCTGATTTTGGATCTTAAAATCATTGCAGATATCGGTATCGTGGGATATCCAAGCGTCGGGAAATCAACATTACTCGGTGCAATATCGCGGGCAAATCCAGAAGTTGCGGCATATCCGTTTACGACACGTGAACCCGTGCTCGGCGTTGTGACGGTGGGCGATGATTCTTTCATCGCGGCAGAGATACCGGGGCTGATCGAGGGAGCTCATAAAGGAAAGGGGTTAGGCCACAAATTCCTACGCCATGCCGAACGGACGAGCGGGTTTCTTTTTTTGCTGGATGGAACATCGGCAGACTTATCTGCCGACCTGACAAATTTACGTAAAGAATTAACGCTCTACAGTGCTTCCTTCTCCCAAAAACCGCGATTAATTGCGGTGAATAAAATTGATCTTCCCGAGGTTTCATCTCGATTTCATGAGATAGAAACCTCGCTTCGTCCTTTTCATGAAAAGGTGTACTTTGTATCGGCAGTGGAGAAAAAAGGGATTGCTGAGCTTATATTGGCGCTGAATAGTATGGTCAAACACGCTGTTGCTCAAATACAGGAGCCGGAAACCCCTCCTGTCATGTTTCATCCCAAGCCAAAGATCAAAAGGGAAACTGAGGAATAAGTCGTAGTGAATATCGGTCTTCTTGGCGGAACGTTCGATCCCATCCATAATGGCCATCTTGCTATAGTCATAGTAGGTATAGCAAGCCTCAAATTGGATCGTGTTTTGCTGCTTCCAGCCGGCCAGCCGTGGCTCAAACCACAGCATCCGATGGCGTCCGCGGAGCATCGGATCGAGATGGTACGCCTGGCGATAGCGGGTAATCCAACGCTGGTCTTGTCCACAGTGGAAACTGATCGACCAGGTATTTCATATACGGTTGATACCATAGCTATACTCCGCAAACAATTTGCTCCCGACGACAACATGTATTTCCTGATGGGAGCAGATTCGCTGGACAGCTTCTCATTGTGGAAAGAACCGTCGCGGCTGATTGAGTTGTGTAGACTTGCTGTATTCACCAGACGGGGTTTCGATTCTGCGCATATCGATGATATCGACCGTGCTGTGCCTGGGGTCAGGCAACGTACCGTCTTTGTCGATATGGAACCCATCGATATAAGTTCTGCTGACATTCGCCGGCGTATCCGTAACGGTTTGACAATTCGCAATCTTGTTCCGGTACAGGTAGAGAAATATATACGTCAGCATGGACTGTACAGGTAAAACGCCGCAGGTGCGTTCGGCGAATTTGCTTGTTATTGCGTTTCGCTGATCAGGCGTCCTGTGTATTCGGGTCAACAACCGGTGATTGTGATATACTACTTTTTTGAATTGGGAGCATGATAGACAATGAGCCTTAAGAGTAGACAGCTGACTGATGCCTACCTTGATATCGAGACAACCGGCTTGTCACAGAGTTTTGATACTATTACAGTCATCGGTTTGTTGCTTTGCAGCGCGAGAGACAGCAAACTCATTCAACTCTTCGGTCGTCAGGTGACAAAAGACAATTTATTGAATTCGCTCAACGGTGTCAAGAATCTATATACGTATAACGGCCAGCGATTTGATATACCTTTCATAGCGGCGCGTCTCGGAACCGACCTTTCCACGTTGTTTGAACACCGGGATCTAATGTACGATTGCCGTCGCAATAATCTCGTTGGCGGATTCAAGGCTGTGGAGCAGCAGCTCGGCATTCCCCGTCATCTCAAAGGTGTCGGAGGCGCGGAAGCAGTAACATTGTGGAAATGCTACAAGGAAAACAGCGATCGCGAGGCGCTTCAAATACTCCTCCAGTACAATAAAGAAGATGTGGTCAATTTAAAATTTCTGAAAGAACACCTTGAAAAATGGGGAGTTTATCCTGATATTCAGGTTGCTCGTGAGATGTCCTGCTGACAGAGCGGTATGACCATTCTACGTCAACTTGTGAGGTTCTTTCCTCCCGTCTTGTAGTGAGTATATAATACGTCTGTATTAAATGTTTTTATGGGTATAATCAATGAAAGTTGTGCTGCATATATGCTGCGGTATTTGCGCTGCCGGAACTGCTCAGACACTGCAATCCGAGGGACACGACGTCATCGGCTTTTTTTGTAATTCCAATATCCATCCCCGTCAAGAGTATATTAAGAGGCTGGAGGTAGCGCGTATAGTTTCGGATAAACTGGGCTTCTCGTTACACGAGGCACCGTATACTCCTGATGAATGGCTGGAAGCGACTGCTGCGCTGAAAAACGAGCCGGAGGGGGGTAAACGATGCGAACTTTGCTTTCGGATACGTTTGCAGGAAACATATGCATACCTGCAAAAATGCGGCGCCGATGCCTTCACGACAACCCTGACTATCAGCCCGCATAAGCCTGCGACTATCGTCAATGCTATCGGTGAGGAGATCGCCGGGGATTTATTTCTGCAACGGGACTTCAAAAAGAAAGAGGGATTCAAAAAGGCGATGCAGCAGGCGAGGGAGTGGGAACTGTACCGCCAGGATTATTGCGGCTGCCTGTACAGCATCCGCTCGGATCGGCAGTAGGTGGGACAGCTCACAGATTACTCCAGATGTGTAATGATCGTCGAAGGCTTCTCCACGGCATCGAATTGAATACCGGCCTCTTTAAATAAACTGAGAAATGTATCGTCAGGGTATTTGCCGAATGTGACCAGCCGTTGTATTTTGGCGTTGACCAGCATCTTGGCGCAGAGCACGCATGGCGAATGAGTTAAATAGATGGTTGATCCTTCCAGGCTTACACCGTGTAACGATGCCTGGATAATCACATTTTGCTCCGCATGGATGCCTCTGCATATCTCGTGACGGGTGCCGGAAGGAATCTTCAACTCGTTGCGCAGGCAGCCGAGCTCAAGACAGTCTTTTAGTCCCGCAGGAGCACCGTTGTACCCCGTCGCCAGTATGTGCTTGTTCTTAACTGCCACTGCTCCGACGTGGTGCCGCTCACAGGTTGATCTTTCCGCAACGACGGACGCTATTTTCAAAAAGTATTCATCGATACTCGGTCGCATTATTTCCCCCGGCTATTGCCATTATAACCTTTTCGGTTGCAGTACGGAGCTCTTTCAGATCGGTGTCATTGAGGATGGTGAAATCGGCCATGGCGATAGGACCGCCTTTATTGATATTCTCGATTTCTGCCTTATCCCGGCCCGCGGCCTCTTCTTTAGTGAGCGGCCTGATCTGCCGGTGTCTCAGCCTCTCATAACGCGTTCGGGGAGATGCCCACACTGCAAGGATATGGATGTTGCCGCCGTAGCGTGATTTCAGCGCTGTATACTCTTCCCACGAATAGAGGCCATCGATAACCACATCCGACGATTTCAGCAGCGTCTCTATTCTGGGCATGTTAAGGATGGCATATGCCGCCATCCCGTGCGTATTGCGGAGCTCCTGTCTGATTGATCGCTCGTTTGCCTCGTTTATGTCCAAGCCGCGCTTTTTGATCTCTTCGTCGGTTAAATCTCCGAAGCGGATTTTAGTATAACCATGCTCCTTGAAGACCCGGGTCACCTCGGATTTACCTGATCCGGCCATGCCGACGATCGCTACAAGTTTATTCAAGGCTCTATCTCCGTTTACATTTCTTCAAGAATACCGGAAACTTGCTACGAATTATATGCGAAAGAAGGTTCGTGGTAAAGGATATCTGATGAATATGGCAGAAACGGCTTGAATACGGCGGCGTTTTTTGACAAATCTTCTTTTCTGATGCTATTGTTACAATGTTGTTCTGGTGTCGCATAGTAAAGGAGATAGCATGAAAGAAAAAGTTGAAGCCGCACTCAATAAGATAAGACCGTCACTGGTTGCTGATGGAGGTAATGTGGAGCTGGTTGATGTCAGCAATGACGGAATCGTTAAGCTCAAACTTACCGGTGCCTGCGCCGGCTGCCCGATGTCTACCATGACGCTGAAAAACGTGATAGAGCGGATGCTCAAAACAGAGGTTGCCGAAGTCAAACAGGTCGTTTCCGTCTAGCATTCTCTGTTATTTACGCTTTGTCCAGTTCGAATGCCTTGTGCAGCGCCTGAAGCGCTGTCTTCGTATCATTCTCTGCGATAATACAGGTTATCCGTATCTCGGAGGTGCTTATTAGCTGGATATTGATTCCCTGCTCTGCAAGAGCACGGAACATGGTGGCGGCATAGCCGGGAGAGTTCAGCATACCGGTACCGATGATGCTTACCTTGGCCAGAGTTGCATCGCTGACGCATTCCTTGGCGCCTATGGACTTCGCCACCGGAGCCATTATAGCCATCGCCTTGTCCAGGTCGCTTCTGGCCACGCTGAAAGTCAAATCGGTCACGCCAGCTATGCTGGTATTCTGAACGATGGTGTCCACACTAATACCTGCCTTGGCCAGGGGCTCAAAGATACTGGCTGCGATACTTGGCCTGTCAGGAACGCCGACCACCGTCACCTTGGCCACATTGATGTCATGAGCTATTCCTCGCGCTTTATTTCTCTCTTCCATGGGAATCCCTCCGTGAATAAGAGTACCTGGATTGTTGTTGAAACTGGAGGCCACCAATATGGGCATATTGTAGACCTCGCCCAGCTCCACCGCCCGGTGGTGCATCACTTTGGCGCCATAGGTTGCCAGTTCCAGCATCTCCTCGTAGCCTATTTCCCTCAGGTGGCGTGCCTCGGGCACTAACCTGGGGTCGGCTGTGAACACCCCATCGACATCGGTGTATATTTCACAGACATGTGCCTTAAGGCTGACTGCCAGAGCTACAGCTGTGGTGTCTGAGCCGCCACGCCCCAGCGTTGTGATATCCATCTCCTTAGTAACGCCCTGAAACCCGGCCACGATAACGATATTCCCCTTCTCCAGTTCGCTGACCACTCTCCGCGCCTCAATCTTAAGGATTCGCGCCCGGCTATAAACAGAGTCGGTTCTTATCCCGGCCTGAGCGCCGCTCAAGCTGATCGCCTGGTACCCCATCTCCTTCAAGGCCATCGCCAGCAGGGTGCTGGAAACAAGCTCACCGGTGGAGAGCAAGGTATCAAACTCCCTCACATCAGGACGGGTGGCAACCTTATAGGCCAGCTCGATGAGGTCATCAGTAGTATCTCCCATTGCCGAGACGACTACTACCACCTGGTTGCCCTCATCCCTGGTAGTAGCTATACGCCGGGCAACGTTCTTAATCCGCCCGGCATCGGCTACCGACGAACCACCATACTTCTGCACAACTAATGCCATCTGGTCTTTAACCTCTATCAAATTAATCCGGCGGGCTGATAGTTACGACATGCCGGACTGAATACCTATTAACCTGCCCATAATATTATAACCGGGGTCAAGAAACAAGCCTGTTTTTGCTGCCTCAACCTCGGTAAGACGCCCGGCCCCGCTGGCACTCAACCCCGTACCCCAGAGAATAAAAGGGACCGGCTCCGGGGTATGGGTGCGTAACTCGACAGGGGTGGGGTGGTCGGGCGTCACCAACACCCGCAGCGGTTCTCCCCGCCAGGAGCGTAGTTGAGCGGCCACCTCTGCGTCCACTCGCTGTATAGCGGTCACCTT
>DNCV01000010.1 GCA_003484395.1 Dehalococcoidia bacterium | reverse complement strand
GAGATTAAGGAGAATGTAAAGACGGGAAAGAGGTTTTGAGAGTAAAAATGATGTAAAGGTCATAAAATAAATGCCTTACTAACGTGTGCTATTCATTTTCAATGCGTATGGTTGTATAATCTTAGAATTATAATTCAGGAGATATCGTTAGAGATTACAGGTATGCAAACGAACATGAGAAAAGCATTGATACTGGCCTTTCAGAAACACGAGCAGGCTGAGCAATTTCTCTCTAATCTGGAGGGATTAAAGAGAGCTGGTTCAGTTCAGGAAAATTTGTATAACACACTCAAAAAAGAGTACCTTGCCATGAGAGAACAATCGAATCGTTCTATCAAGACGTTAAAAGCAGATATTCAACAGAACCTGATCGAAAAGAAGACAGATTTTTCTGTTTTTAAAGATGAGCTGCAAAATCTTGAGACGCGATTTAAAGTGGGGCAACTTACCTCAGAGACATTTTTAAAAAAGACGAAAGTTCCAAAACAAAAAGCAGAAGAATTGGAGCATCAGATTACCTGCTTACAAACAATGCTTGATGCGACTAACTCGCATGTCCTGCAGAATCAATCAACCAGGAAAAGAACATTCTGGCCACTTTTTTCACGCAAAGCTGCTGTCACATCTCCACCATTACCAAAGCCAGCTAAATCTGAATCAGTTTCGATGCCTCTTCCACCGACACAACCACCATCAGAAACAGTCCAGCAGTTTTATCCGGAACCTGAACCGATTATCCCTGTTCCCGAACCTCCACCTCCCATAATGCCGATCCCGATGTTGACCGTGACTGATTTAAGCATCATGCCGGATCGGATCGAAATAGGCGGGACGCTTGGCATTACAGCTCAAGTCTACAACAATACAGCAGAAGAACTAACCGATATCATTGAATTGAAAATAGACGAGGCGCTGGAACAGGCAACGACAGTAACAATATACCCGGCAGAGACGAGAGAGATTACATTCATTATTACCGCAAATACAGAGGGCATCCATACAATAGCCATTGGGAATGCAACAGGCACTTTTACCGTCGTTTAATAAGGTTACCCATAGCTAATCTCTCTTTATTGTGCAGTATGCAAAGTTTAGGTTTTTGTACTATGACATGGGGGAGGCATGACAATCAAAACAGGAACAGTGACTGAATGCAAGAGCCGCTCGGCAATGCTTCCCCACACCCAACGCCCAATACCCGACCTCCCATGCGTGGCGATAACTACCAGATCAACGCCGGTTTTAGTAGCGTAGTCTATCAGGCTTTGGGCAGCGCTTCCTTCAATGACCTCTGTTTGAATAGTAACCTGGCCATAATCCAGCTTCTTGATCAATGCATTCAGGTAACTTTCAGCAGCAGACAGTTGCTCAGTTTCAATTTTTGTCCACACTGAAGGGCTTATATAATCACCGGCAGTAACCGGTAATATATACGGCTCCACAGCCCGAACAAAAACAATACTCTCTACAATATTACCTTTGGCGATAGTCTCAACATGAGGAAGTACACACTCCGCGAGCTTTGATCCATCCAATGGCACCATAACCTTTTTATACATACGCAACACTCCTCATCAAACTTCAATAACGAAAGCTAGATTTTGAGCAACATCAGCTTATCTTCCAGCAGATATGCCTTTCCATCGTCAGTCTCCTTAATGATTTCACTTTTCATAAGAGCCTGTACTGCGTGAAATTTATAATCTCGAAGGCCAAATTTCAGGGAAAACATACCCTGTTGTTTAATGTCCATCTCATCAAGCATTTTCGCTGATTTGGGAGACATTGCGCCATGCTCGCGAAATATTGCGATCACCTGTTTGATTGCCCGACGTAACATGAATTGAGGTATAACAATAGTACCCAATAAAAAGAAAATGATAAGGAGAATAATAAATAAAATATTTGACATAGTGGGATTAGTTTAAACGATGTATACTGATACGTCAAGCACTTGTAGGCTCTATGCTGCCCTCTATTGCGCGAGCGTATTATTATCTTTGGTCAGCCTAGCTTGGCTGCTTCGTAATAAATCAATTCTGTTATGTTGTGTCTTTTAGTGAAACTGTCAATGTTGCCCTGCTTGTGTTCTCAGACTCGACGTTCCAGATTATTCGTTACACCGATATAAGTTGTCACCCTCACCCCATCCCCCACCTTAACTCCGAACGTTGAAGCAGCGCTGCCGTTTGGTAATGCTATCTCCAGGTATCCGGAGCTGCCGATGAGGGTGCAAAGGCTTTTTCTTTGGGCGTAATATTCGCTCAGTCCCCGAATTTTTTTACCTGCGATTTCGACGATGATAGCCGTTTCCGGTATATCCTTCTTGCGGATATTGGTGATGATGTTGCCGAAGGTATCGATGTGGAGCGCGCATCCGGCAATAACGCCTCGCTTATTGCGATGCGGTTTGGGGATGGTGAACAGATTCAACGAATCGATGCTGTCTCCGACTGCTTCCAGAGGAATACCGAGCGATAGATGTGCCGCCACCGGCGCAAAGATATCGCGGCCATGGAATGTCGGGCTGACCTCGCTCCGCCAGTATTCCCGGTTTGTCAGCGATACCGCCTTGATCGTATTCGGCAGTTTAACCGTCCGGATTTCGGTCCGTTTCGAAGTTCGTATTTCAGAAAGATATTCGGTGATGACATGGCTGAGCAGGCCGTTATCGGGCGCTATATAGCATCCGTCTGGTGTGCGCACTGCCACCCCGCGTCTGTCCCCGCCCACACAGGGATCGATAACAACGACGTGAATTGTATCTTTGGGGAAGCTGGAGTGAACGGTGCTGATGATGAAAGCCGCCTGCTTGATATCCTGTGGCTTGATAGTGTGGCAGATGTCAACGATGACAGCCTGGGGATTAACGGAGAGGATAACGCCCTTCATGCCGGCAGCGTACCCGTCCCCAACCCCGAAATCGGTGGTTAGCGTTATCACCGGAGCCATTGTGGATCGTTCCCGCCTAGACAATGGATACTCTGACGATGACGATCGACAGGATCACGAACAGGACGATGAGCACAATTGTCACCTGAAGCAGCGTTTTCTCCAGGCCTCGTCGCGTGCGGTATACGCTATCGGGCTGACCGAATATGCCGCCGAGTCCACCGCCCTTCACCTGTATGAGAATAACGGCGATCAGCGCTACTGCCAGCAAAAGCTGTGCTATAAGCAGAAAACTGGGCATTTACTTTCCTCCAAGGTTCTCAATTAAAATCTTCCGTGCAATATCGGGATTGGCCTTCCCTTTCGTTGCTTTCATCAGTTGCCCGATCAGGAAAGTCAGCGATTGCTGTTTCCCTGCACGGTAATCCGCAACGGCCTGGGCATTGCTTTCCATCACTTGGCGAACGATATTTTCGATCTCTCCGGTATCGCTGATCTGGCTCAATCCCTTTTCTTTAATAATAATATCCGGCATTGTACCACTATTGTACATTTCTTCAAAAATCGTCTTGGCGATGGGGCCGGTGATGGCTCCGCTATCGAGCAGCTTCAGCATGCCGGACAGATGCTGCGGCGTGCATTTCGAAACATCGATGCTGGCATTACTGGCGTTGAGCAGCTTGCTGAAATCGCCAAGTATCCAGTTGCAGGCTGCCTTCGCGTTTTTCTTCTGCTTTTCAGGCGCAGCGCCGTCTCCCACAAGCTCAACGCACCGTTCGAAATATTGTGCAGTGGCCTGCGATTCGGTGAGCAGGCTGGCGTCATAGTCGCTCAGGCCGTACTGCTCCATGAATCTGTTTTTCTTTTCATCGGGGAGTTCAACCAGGCCCGCTTTAATCTGTTCCACCCACTCACGCGATATTTTCATCGGCGGCAAATCAGGTTCAGGGAAATATCGGTAATCGTGGGCGTATTCCTTGCTGCGCTGGCTGACAGTTATGCCCTGATCGTCCACCCATCCGCGTGTCTCCTGGACTATTCTGCCGCCAGATTCAAGCTCCTTCCTCTGGCGTTCGGCCTCGAACTCCAGAGCCCGGGCGACAGCTTTGAAACTGTTCATATTCTTCACTTCAACCTTCGGTCCGAATTCTTTTGTTCCAATCTGGCGAATACTGATATTGGCA
The DNA here is from genome assembly GCA_003484395.1 of Dehalococcoidia bacterium. GTDB lineage: Bacteria > Chloroflexota > Dehalococcoidia > GIF9 > UBA5629 > UBA5629. The sequence continues at coordinate 2,795 of DNCV01000010.1, read as the reverse complement.
TCGCAGCGGAAGCTGCCCTCCTCCATATTGCCTGTTGAGACGCCGAGGTAGACAAGGATGGAGCGCAGTTTCATCAGATACTGTCGCGCTTCCTCGGGTGTGCTGATATCGGGCTCGCTGACGATCTCCATCAGCGGCATGCCGGCGCGGTTGACATCGACAAGGCTGTAGGTTTCGCCTTCGGGCGACGTCACATGAGTCAGCTTGGCAACATCCTCCTCGAGGTGCACGCGGGTGATCCCGATCTTCTTCTTTTTGCCGTCGGCTTCGATCTCCAGCCAGCCTTTCAGCCCGATCGGAGCGTCATATTCGGATATCTGATAACCTTTCATCAGATCGGGATAGCAGTAGTTCTTCCTGTCGAACTTGGCGTATTCGGCTACCGGACAGTTCAACGCCATCGCGGTCATCATCACGAATTCGACTGCCCGTTTATTGATCGTCGGCAGTACGCCGGGCATACCAAGACAGACCGGGCAGACATGCGTGTTCGGCGGTGCGCTGGCATAATCGGCGCTGCAGGAACAGTACATCTTGCTTTTGGTTAAAAGCTGGGCATGAACCTCGAGGCCGATAATATTTTCGTATGACACAACGGATTAGTATATCAATAGATACGCTGTTTGAGCAAGAATATTATCACCATACCGCGTTTTCGATTTGTTCGATTCTGGTCGGTTGGCCTCTCGCATCGAGATCGATGCCGATGAAATCGATCCGCCACGATTCAGGCACGTCACTGTGCGATGACACGTAGGAGAGCGCGGTGGCTGTCAGCTTAGCCTTTTTGGCGGCTGTTACCGATTCCTCGGGGCTGCCGAAGTCATCCCCTGTTTTCGTTCGTACCTCAATAAAAACCAGGCAACCTCTTTTCTCGGCAACGATGTCTATTTCACCCTCGCGGCAGCGCCAGTTTATCTCCCTGATCCTGTATCCTTTCTTCTTGAGGAAGGACTGCGCAGCCTTTTCTCCCCTGTCACCGGTCTCTTTGCGGTTCATAGCGGCAGTTGTATCCCGGCGACGGGGCTGAATGAGCGGCGATGCGCCGGACACGGCCCGTGCTTCATCAGACAATCGAGATGTTTCTTTGTCCCGTAGCCTTTATGTTCCGCGAGGCCGTACTGCGGATATTTGCCGTCGAGCTCAACCATCAGCCTGTCCCTCGTTACCTTGGCGATGATCGATGCGCAGGAGATAGAGAAGCAGAGACTATCACCTTTCACTATCCCCTTTTGTGGAATGGTCAGCTTCTGAATAGTTACGGCGTCGATGATCAGGAAGTCCGGTTTGATCTTCAGGTTGTTTATGGCAGTCACCATTGCTGCTTTAGTCGCCTCGAGGATATTGATATGGTCGATAATATACGATTCGATAATGCCGACGCCGACAGCGAGCGCTTCCCTGCAGATGATATCGTAGAGATGGTCACGTTTTGCCGGCGGCAGTTTCTTACTGTCACGGACTTCGCGGAGCGAGGGGAACTCATCGCAGTGCGGCAGGATCACGGCAGCGGCGACGACAGGGCCGGCCAGCGCACCTCTGCCCGCCTCATCCATGCCTGCGATGCAGGTATAACCGCACTGTCTCAGCGCACGCTCCTCGGTCAATGTCGGCGCATCATGGTTGGAACCACTTTTTCTCATGAGTAACTCTGAAATGCTATCGCTTTAACCGTCGGGAAACCTCTTCCCAGATGCAGGTGCTGATCTGCTCAACGGATTGGGTGGCATTTATCACCACCCACCGCTTCGCCTCTTTGCGTGCCAGCGCCAGAAATCCTTGACGTATGCGATCGTGAAATGCGATATCGTCGGAATCGAATCGGTCATCCTCTTTTCCCTGTTTCCGCCCGAGCGCCTCGGATACCGGCATATCGAGCAGGATGGTCAGATCCGGTTTAATGCCGCCGGTGGCAAAACGGTTGATCGTCTCAGTCGTTGATAAATCGAGCCCTCTGCCGTAGCCCTGATAGGCCACTGTGGAATCGGAGAATCGATCACAGACGACGGTGATATCCTTCTTCAGTGCGGGCAGGATAACCTCGGCTACGAGCTGTTTACGGCTGGCATTGAACAGCAGCAGCTCTGATTCGGCTGCGATGTTGCCGTTCCATTTCCGCTTGAGCAGATTCCGCAGCTCATCGCCAAGCGGCGTTCCTCCCGGCTCGGCGATCCGTATTGCGGAAAAATTAGAAGCGATAAGCTTTTTATAGAGGATATCGGCCTGTGTTGTCTTGCCGCAGCCATCGCCGCCTTCAATGGTGATGAATAAGCTCATGATTAAACCTCAAGCAGCGTCAAGTATATCACGGGGCTTCGGCTTTGACTATGTCTATTTTCGCTGTGATGGCTTGCCGTTTCCGCTCTGCGGAGACCTGTTCGGTGCTTCGAGGAGCTGCTGAAGGTTGCGGATATATGTGTTGTGCGCTTCAATATCGCTGCGGCTCTTCTTTTGCTGTTCGCTGTCCTGCCTCTGTCCGTTGGCATGAGAACCGTTTTCTGAATCACGGGACACGGTACCGCATACGGAATCGAGGAACTGCTTCAGTTGAGACGGGCTGTTCGTCTTTACTGCGTAGATCGGTATATTCGCTGCTTCGGCATCCCGTATTTTCTGTGATTTTCTGCGGAAGTGGTTCTTGGTGGTCAGCAGGATGTCCGTATTGCTGAGGCTGTCGGCGATTTGAATGGCTATATTCTTTTCAACGGCGGCGTCTTCCAGTTTGGACATATTGATGCCGAAGAGGTACAGCCTTGGCCCTTTGATCCGGTCGTCGGCCAGTTTAGCTTTAGGTT
>DNCV01000063.1 GCA_003484395.1 Dehalococcoidia bacterium | reverse complement strand
TGATTTATATCCTGTAAAGCTGATTGAAAGTATTCTATATGATAATAAGCCCATCCTCGCGCTAAAAATGCATCAGGATACTCTATGGTTATGTCAATGACCTTGGTGGCTTTTTCTATTGCTTTATCCCATTCCCCGAGTTTATTGTGATAACGTGCCAAGTTTGTCCAGGATTCGAGCAGCTTTGGGTCGATCTCTGTTGCCTTCGTCCAATCATTAAAGGCCAGATCAGGTTTGGAGAGATGCATATATGCGATTCCTCGTTCATTGTAAACGTTTGCCGCTGTTGGAATAAGCTCAATAACCTTACTAAGGTCGGCAACAGCGAGATCATATTTTTGGAGGGCATCACGATAGGCAAGCCCACGGTAATAGTATGCATCTACCAACTTAGAATTTATTTCGATGGCCTTTGTCCAATCGGAAACGGCAGAATCCATGTTGTCTTTTCCCAGATAGGAAAAAGCGCGTCGAAAGTAATAAGCTGCTTCGTTCGGAGATAGCTCTATCGCTTTCGTTAGATCAGCAATAGCCTGATCGAAATTGCCAGCCGATCGCTGCGCTTCGGCACGGCTTGCATATGCAACGGACAATTTCGGATCGAGTGTGATTGCTTTGTTCCAATCTGCCATTGCCAGTTCTGTTTTTTGCTGCATGTAGAACGCGGTGCCTCTATAGGCAAAAGCTCGTGCCATTGATGGATCAAGCTCGATTGCTTTATTGAAATCTATGATTGCCAGGTCGGCTTTTTCTATATCCAGATAAGCGTCACCTCTGTCAAAATAAACGACGGCTTGTTTAGGATCGATCTCTACTGATTTTGTAAAATCTTTAATTGCTTCATCGGCATTGCCGAGCTTGAGATATGCAGTGCCTCGTTTGTAATAGGACACTGCCTGTTTGTTATCGAGTTCAATCGATTTGTTCAGATCGTCAATAGCCGAATCATATTGGCCTTTGATAATATAGGCGGCGCCGCGCTGATTATAGGCAATGACGAGTTTGGGATTTGATTCTATAATTTTGCTGTATTCTGCTATGGCGCCATCGATGTCTCCTTTGGTGAACAGCTCGTCGCCTTTCGCGACAACGTCGGATGCAGAGGAACCGCAGGCGGATAACAATACTATTGCACTGAGCACAGCGCATAGAAAAATATTCCTGTTCAGTTTCATTGATTTATATGCTCCTTTTCCTTGACCGCCCAGAAATGATTACAGTGTATTCTACATTTCAGATTCGTTTTTTTAATAGTGCGTAGTTCATTATTCTACCTTGATAGTTTTCACAATAGCAAATAGAGAACAGGTACTCCATTCGGATTGACGTATAGACGGTTAAGAAGCTAAGCTACAGTAGTATAAATTAATTGGAATTTATCAAGAGCAAAAGATAATGCAGGGACTGCAGTGGATTTATCATAACTGGTATTTGATAGCTATTCCGTTTGCTATTTTTCTGTGTATCTTTGTTGCGGGATTGGTGCTGAGAAGAGTTATTTTGCTCAGCTACGATCATCATGCTGCAATGCCTGAACATGGCACCGATCGGCCCATGCTGCTGGCAATACTGAATGCCTTTGCTTTGTGGTGTTTTCTTATAGGCGTGACAATAGCCATCACGGTTTGTCTGCCGTCTGCGAGTTCGCGCACTTTTATCAATTCTGTGATGAGCAGCTTCTTTTTTATCTCACTGGCATGGCTGGCGATTACGATCATCGATATTCTATTTGCGTTTCATGCGCGGCGTATATATGCCGTTTTAACGCGTCCACTGTCATATATGGTACAGACTTTCATCAGGGCGGCAATTATCGTTGCCGGACTCTACGCTGTATTCGTTATATGGGATCTCCCGATCGGCAAATCGTATTTTACCATCATTGTCGGATCCATTTTGGTACTCTTCGCTGTTATTGATTTGATCCGTTCTCATCAACCCGATCCATTCGTGAGAGGCTTGCTGAAAATTTTATTGTTGTTGCTTACGTTCAGTTGTTTTGCCGATATGTTGAGCAGGGTTTACTTTCTGCTGACAGACCTGCCCGACGATCCACTCAATATCACCGTTATTATTCTGGAAATTGCCTTTCTTATTTTGTTCATAGCAATGCTTTTCGGAGAGCGGTATGCATCGACCGCGCCTGGGCCTGTTTTTGCGTTCATTTTCGCCGTAACCATGACCATTGTACTGGCGCTTTCAGGTATCGAGCCGTTTGCTACTGATTCAGCTACGGCGTTGACTCTGACACGGACTACAATTGATAAAATTCCTGAGTTTATAGAGGGCAAGCAAACCGTTTATGCGCTGTCTCCCGAAGATGACATGGCGCTTTTGGAGATCGAAAAAGAGACATTCCGCATCGTCAATGTGGAGAGGCAGAAAGCCGGAGTGCAACCGCTTACGTGGAGCGACTCCATTCATAATGTTGCCAGGCTCCACAGCAAAAATATGCTGTTGAAAGGAGCCCTCTATCATAATGCCCGCGGCATTTTCTCGGAATGCTGTTTTGGCTCGGGAAATCTGCCTTCGTATCATCGTACCGCAAAAACGATTGTTGATAGCTTTATGAGCAGCAAGACGGGGCATAAGGAGGCGATGCTTGCAGATGATTGCTCAGTCGGGGCTGTTGGCATAGCCCAGGATGATAAAGGATTTTTTGCCACACTAAGAAGCTATTGATTTAACGCTTTTGCCACTGACCCGAATGTGGTGCTATACTCACGACAAGGTAAAAAGAGTGTCGGATTGGCAGAAATTACAGGACATAATAGGCGTATCGTTTAACGATATCTCTCTGCTGCAGCAGGCATTTGTGCATACCTCCTATATTAACGAAAACCCAGATTTTACACTGCAGGATAACGAACGTTTGGAATTTCTTGGAGATGCCTGTCTCAATATGGTTGTTGCGGAGGATTTATTCAAAAAATTTCCAGATGCTGCGGAGGGCGATTTAACCAGAATGCGCGTTTCTCTTATTCGGCAGGAGACATCGGCTCGCGTAGCTGCAATGCTCAACCTCGGTGATTTTTTGTATTTGGGTAAAGGGGAGGATGCGAGGGGAGTACGCAAACAGCAATCGACACTCGATGACACCTATGAGGCATTGCTGGGAGCGATTTTTCTTGATCAAGGATTCGATGTTACCAAAGCATTTATTATGAACACTATCGGCAGGCAGTTTGATTTACTTATTAAGAGTGGAGCTTTTCAGAACCATAAGGCAATGCTGCAGGAATTCACCCAGGCGGAATATAAACAACTTCCGGTTTATGAGCTTGTTACATCGGACGGTCCGGATCATGACAAGCTGTTTACCATTACTGTTGCGCTGGGAGACAAAGTGTTGGGTACCGGCACAGGGAAAACAAAAAGGGCTGCTGAAATGGAGGCAGCCCGATCCGCTTTGGAGAAGCTTAGACGTGATTCTAACGTGCGTATTTCAGAACGATAATCTCGGTTGTTTTGGGTAATTTTTCCCTGGTCAACTCTATCTCGCTGCTATTCATTTTCCTTACATTGCTTTTACCTGCGAGAAAATCGTCTTCAGTGGTAATCGGATAATCGAGCTTTGCTGTTTTAAAATGCATTGGTATAACTATCTTTGGCTTAAGACTATCACAAATTTTTGTTGCTGCTGCTGCGTCTATTGTATAAAAGCCGCCGACCGGAATGAGTAACACGTCGACAGTTCCGATCTCTCTCAGCTCCTCTGGGTTCAGCAAATGGCCGAGATCGCCGAGATGGCAAATATGGATTTCATCGACCGTGAAGCAGGTGATAAGATTTTTACCCCGTTTGTCGCCTTGTACATCATCATGGTAGGTTGGCAGACCTGTAAATTGAATGTTCTTTATTGTCTTTTTCCCGCTTTCGCTGATTGCCTGAGGGTTGCCTTTCACTCCCCGGATATTATTATGATCCTTATGTCCATGGCTCATAGTAACGATATCTGCAGTTTCATTGACGGGATCATAGCGTACTGTGTCGCAGGTAGTATACGGATCTGTGACGATCCGTGTTCCATCGTGAGCCTCAATAAGAAAACATGCATGTCCCAGCCATTTGATTTTTATCGGTTACCTCAATACTTTTTTATTTGACAGTGACTCTGCCAGGTTGACCAGTGTACGAACTCCCGTACCGGTTGCGCCTTTAACCAAATAGCCGCGTTCCTTATCGGTGTCCGAGGTGCCGGCAATATCGATATGCACCCACGGAGTATCACCCACAAATTCGGAGAGGAACTGGGCAGCAGTAATAGCGCCGCCCCAGCGTCCTCCTGAGTTCTTGATGTCTGCTACATCGCTTTTATTAAGCTCTTTATATTCTTCGTTCATCGGCATTTGCCACATGCATTCCCCCGCTTTATTTCCTGCTTCTATCAGCATATCGGCGAGTTCCTGATTGTTGCTGAAGATTCCGCTGCAGACGTCACCAAGCGCAACGTGGCAGGCGCCGGTGAGCGTGGCGACGTCGACCAGTTTCGAAAGCTTTTGTTTGACGGCGTAGCTCAATGCGTCGGCAAGGATGAGTCTGCCTTCCGCATCTGTGGAGATTACCTCAATGGTCTTGCCGTTTGATGCAACCAGTACATCGCCGGGCTTTATTGCAGTGCCACTGGGCAAATTCTCCGTAGCGGGTATAAACGCGGTGATGTTTATTTTGAGTTTCAAACGAGCGATCGCTACCAGCGCTGCCATGACGGTAGCGCCGCCGGCCATATCTCCCTTCATGTCCCCCATGTTTTCGGAAGGCTTCAATGATATCCCGCCTGAATCGAATGTGATTCCTTTGCCGACCAGCCCGAGAGATTCAGGTGATTTCGGCTTGCCTGAATAACGCATAACAATAAATTTCGGTGGTTGCTGGCTTCCGCGGGCTACTCCCAGCAGCGCACCCATTTTCTGCGTTTTCATTTGCGCTGCATCCATAATAAAAATAGCGAGTTTTTGCTCTTTGGCCAGTTTCATGGCCATATTCGCCATATCTGTCGGGGTGAGGTAATTCGACGGCTCGTTTACCATATCTCTTGTCAGCATCGTTGCTTCAGCAAGGATTCTTCCTTTTTTACAGGCACGTTTAATCTCGGCAATTCGGCTGGTATTCTGCAGCACAATGATAAGGTTTTTTACATCTTCAGTATCGGGTTTTTCTGTCTTGTATTTTCGGAATGTATACAGGCCGAGCAGGCTCCCTTCAATTATCGATTGTGCCGAGATATCGCTATTGATCTCATTGGCAGCATGCAATATTGTCGCTATGTTCCGGTAATTTAACCTCCGCAATGTCCGGCAACTCTGAGCCATGACAGAGCGTAATTTATCAGCGGAAAATAAATTTCTTTTGCCAAGGCCTGCAATTGCAATGGTGTGCACAGGTATCTTGCCCATGGAATGAACGATTGTCATCTCGTTGAGTTTACCTTTTATCTCACCACGTGCGATGAGATTCGTAATTTCTCCATCCAACGCTTTATCGATGACCCTGATAGCATCATTGTGAGATTTTATGCCCTCAAAAGTGCCGATGATTAACGCATCGGCTTCTATTTTAGTGATAGCATCAGTGACGATTTTAATATTCAACAGGTTCTCCTTTTCAAGCATCTGTGCTTCATATCTTCAGATAAGTATTGTATCTCAAACAAGCTTCGGATTTAAACCCTTTTCACCGTTTAAAATTCGCTGTTCTTCAGAAGTTAACTTTATTGGGTACCCCCTATGGTGTTGTTTACCTGTCGCGGGAATTCAATTCTGGGGATGGACAGGATGTCTTGATTATACGCAAAGATCGGATTTTGAACAAATAGCATGCTTTGATTCTATCGATGGAGGCGAAATCGTTAGAACGATCATTGCCCCTGCAACTGCAACGGCTGCCAGAACCAACCAGAACCACTGATAGGTACCCCAGCTATCATAAATCCACCCGGCAAGCGGGGGACCGGTAAGCATACCGATTCCTGCTATCCCCCCGATTAAGCCGTAAATGCTGCCAAAGTGTTTTCTGCCGAACAGCAAACTCGTAAGCACTCCGCCAAGTGAGAATACTCCTCCAGATCCGATACCAAATAGTATGAAAAAGGGTATTACCAACCAGTAGCCAAAGGTTGCAGCACATGCAAAACAAAACATTGACACACTAATTATGACAAAAGCTACAACAGTCAATATCTTTTTATTGAATCTGTCACTGAACCATCCGAGTCCGATACGCCCAACCATACTGACTATTAAGATAGCACTAGCTACAAAACTCGATGTATACCTATCCATGCCAATAGTGTCAAGATAAGGCATCACATGAGCGCTTACAGCACTCGACACAAATAAGAAACACATGATAGCTATAGCCACTTGCCAGAAAGCACGACCACTCAGCGCCTGTTTCAAGTCGAAATCCGGCTCATTCAGTTTTATCACAGATGTAATGTTTGGGGGAGTTCGTTCAACTGCTGGTTCTCCATCAGGCATTAATCCATAATCCTCTGGCCTATGCCGCAATAGAAATGTCGAAGGAATAACAATGATCAATATACTGAGCATAATTGCCAAAATTGCCGAACGCCAGCCATATGTCTCGATGATATAGGTAATAAGAGGCAAAAGTAGACCGGCAGCGCCAGCCCCGGATATCGCAATACCGGTGGCGATACCAATATGTTTTCGAAACCAGTTGGCCACTGTCGGTATCGTTGCATTTGATATTGCAGTAGCTGCGCCTATGCCGATAATCACAAATGCCATATAAAAAACTGCTAGTGATTGCATCTGCAAAAGAAGCAGTAAACCGAGACATGAAATGATGGATCCTGACAGCATAAGCTTGCGTGCTCCCCAACGATCAATAAACCAGCCGACAAAGGGAGTGGCAATACTGACTGCCATCGCGCGCATCGATGTTGCGAGTGATACCTGTGCATAGCTCCATCCGAACTCACGAACAAGCGGTTGTATGAAACTGGTGAAGCCGTAGGTAATCGTACCGGAACCGAAAAGCCCGACGAAAAAGCAAACCCAGACAATCCACCAACCGTAAAAAATTCGTTTCTTCAAAATTTCAAGCCGTCATTCTGTAATCTGCTGTTTCTTTCGACTGAAAGCAAAGATATAGACCGACATTTCCCATTTCGATTTACAATGAGGCATCCTGACCTTCATTGCTCTTATCACCGATAATATATCTACGGCATCTGGTTGTCAATAGCCGTCTCTGAGCC
>DNCV01000034.1 GCA_003484395.1 Dehalococcoidia bacterium | reverse complement strand
TCAGCAGCTGCTCTGGTTTGTGCCGTGATCTCATTTTTAATCAAATCGGCGCCGATGAGGCTGCCCACAAGATAACGTCCCGAGCCGGTGACGCCGGCCCCCAGAATCGTAACTTTCGCTGCGCCATCGTTAAGCAGCCGATGAAAAACGCTTTTCACAGCATCAACCGGACGACCGGCAGTCATTAGATAACTCTTCGCCAGCACACCGCCCGATTCATCGATAATTACTGCCTTGGTACTGGTGGAACCGACATCCACACCGAGATATCCACGGCATGCCTCTCCCACAGGACGTAGAGACTCGGCGGTATGAGATGACACTGCCGTCAATTTCGGCATCGCAAAATAATGCTGACCCGTCTCCATCTCGGGAATTAACCGTACCCGAGCCTGTTTATCTTTCGACAGCGTTGCTGACCCCAGAGCCTCAATGTAGTGGAAGCGTTCGGGAACAGTGATCTGAACCTGATGTCCATTCCGCAATGAAATCGCGCTGTCTAATGCCCGGACTACTGCAGCATTGGCAGCAACGCCGCCGATAAAGCATATCGGTTCCCTGAACGTACCTTTCTTCAGTGCCAGCACCATACGAGCGATGGTTTCACTCAGTCCATAGAGCATGGCATCCACAGCAACACCTTTTTGCTGTAAGTGAATAAGGTCGGTTTTGGCAAATACACTGCATCGAGCCGCAATTCTCGGAGGAACACCTTCATATTGCAATGCTATGCGAGAAAAATCGTCGAGGCCTATGCCGAGACGATATGCCTGCTGTTCGATGAACCGTCCGGTACCCGCGGCACACAGTGGATTTGAAACCACCTTCCATGGTTTTTTCAGCCCGTCATCCAGATCAATGACAAACGAACTCTGTCCACCAATTTGGATAATAGTCCTGGTATCAGGATGAGAATGCAACAATCCTGAAACAGCAGCCAATGGACTGCTATATTTCTGCCAGCCGAAATCATCAGGGATGATGGCGCTTGCTGTACCGGACACACCGGCACCGGTGATACTATCGAGAGAAATACTATAAGCCAATCTTTCGAGCAGTGTACTGGCAGCCTTTCGAGGATTGGAAACGATACGTTCGGAATCGAAATGTACTACTTTGCCAGCACTATCAGTAATCACTACTCTGGCATTTACAGAGCCGATATCCATGCCAAGTGAGTATGTCATCTTACAGCGTACATTGTAACAGAATGGTTCAATTCTGTAGAAATATCATCGCCCCTATGCTTCGACAGCAGCTATGTTTATCTTTAGGCATACTTGATGGTAGCATATCGGCATGAAGGAGCAAATCGGTAAATATCTGGATAGCGGCCTCTAAATTACTTAACACACATAAAATTGATAATCCAATTCGCCGAGCACCACCTCGGCAGTGGAAAATACCCTGCTGCTATCGAGATGACCGCCACGGGATAGTTCACGGCTCGACATCTGCAGATGAAGATGATAAAGACAATTCATATTACCACAATTTCTTATTAGTAAGCGTTACCCGAGCACTCATTGTCAACCATGCTTCTAAGTAAGGTTGACATTACTACCATCCTGCGGTACAATTCACTCGTAATGCGTGAACCGATACTCCGAATGCTCCAACAGAAGGAACACGTCTCCGGTGAAACTCTAGCACATAGCCTGGGCATTTCGCGAACAGCAGTTTGGAAACATGTCAACATCCTCCGTCGAATGGGATATGAGATCAACTCATCTCCACATTTCGGATATTCTTTCATCAAAAGCCCGGACCTTCTCTTTCCTGACGAAATCAATTGCGGTCTGAGCACATCGTTTATGGGTAAACGTATACTCTATTCCACAGAGGTCACCTCAACGCAGGATGTCGCTGGGAAGGCTGCAAGGCGCGGTGAAGAGGAGGGCACTATTGCGATAGCAGAGAAACAATCCAGAGGCCGAGGCAGGAAGGGAAGACATTGGATATCACCAATTCATAGTGGTATTTATCTCTCTGTCATATTGAGACCATCGTTAAGGCCAGATCGGGCTCTCCAGCTACCGCTTATTGCAGGCGTGGCAGTAATACGTGCCATTAAGGCAACAACAAAGATCGTACCTACTCTCAAATGGCCCAATGACATTATGGTGAATGGGAAAAAGGCCGGCGGCATCCTCGCTGAGATAAGCAGCGACACCGATGAGATACACTATATTGTCCTCGGTATTGGATTGAATGTTAATGTTCTGAAATCACATTTTCCTTCACCTCTACAAGAAACTGTTACTTCGCTGATGGATATATCCGGTCATCATGTATCACGAGTCAGGCTGGTACGTTGTCTCCTCAGTGAACTGGAAAGCATCTACCTCGAGTTCCTTACATCCGGCTTCGATTCGATACGCAAAGAATGGCTGTCATCGAACAATACCATCAACTCAGAAATCAAGGCTGTCTCAGGCCCTGAAACGATTGAAGGAAAAGCTATCGATATTGACAAAGACGGTTTTCTTCTTGTTAAAGAACCCAATGGGCATATCACGAAAATTATAAGCGGAGATGTATTACCCCCCACAAAAAAACAAGAGCGCATACCATGATCTACATCATCATTATTGTCCTGTATTTTGTCCTCATGCTCGGCATCGGCTTCTACGTACGCCGAAAAGCCAGGGATGCGGACGGCTTTTTTGTTGCCGGAAGAAAAGGGAGCACGTTCTTTATTACTGGATCGCTGGTGGCAACGATAGTCGGGGCTTCGGCAACCGTCGGCATGGCCGGACTGGGATACAGCAGAGGTTTAACCGGCGCATGGTGGATGCTGGCCGGCAGCATCGGTCTTATTTTTCTCGGTATCCTCTTTGCCGGAAAAGTGCGAAATATGGCTTTATACACGCTCCCTGAGCTTGCCGAAAAGCAATACGACAAGCGGGTGGGCATCGTCGTCTCGATCCTCATCATCATCTCCTGGATAGGGATCATCGCCGGGCAAATAGTGGCAACGGGAAAGATATTCGGTGTGATCGGCATCGGCAATCCCACCATCTGGATGATATTGTTTACGATTATTTTCATCATTTATACGCTTATGGGCGGGCAGCATGCCGATATCAGCACCAATGTCATACAATCGATAATAATCATTGCGGGCATCATCGCCGGTCTGGCATTGATGCTGCCTTCGGTCGGCGGCATAGACGGAATGATGCGTACGCTGCCCCCTGATCGTTTCGCCTTCCCCCTTAGTCCAGGATTCGAGATAATGGATTTGGTCTCGTATCTGCTCATCATCGGGCTCGTCTATGTCGTCGGACCCGATATGTATTCGCGCATCTTTTGCGCCAGAGATGCCAAAAGCGCCAGAAACGCCGTATTGTGGACAGCGCTTATCCTCGTCCCTCTCGCATTCTGCATCACGCTGATCGGTATGGAAGCGTCCGTCCTTTTCCCGCAATTGTCACCGGAGCAGGCTTTTCCCTCCATACTCGTCAATAACATTCTCCCTCCGATCGTCGGCGGGCTGGTGCTAGCGGCACTGGTCAGCGCCACCATGTCATCGGCAAATGTCTGTTTGATCAGCACCAGCACCATCCTGACAATCGATATCATTAAAAAATGGAGGCCGTCAATCAGCGAGCGTCAGACGCTTGCTATCGCGCGATGGGCAGTCACCGGCGTCGGCCTGCTTTCCCTGCTCCTTGCCCTCGTCGTCAAGGGAATCATCAGCGCTTTGCTCTTTGCATATACCGTATATACCTGCGGGGTCATCCTGCCGGTATTGGCAGGATTCTACCGAAAGCGATTAAAGGTAACGCCGGTCGGAGCGATCGCAGCTATCATAGGAGGCGGAACGCTGGGTGTCATCAGCAAACTTGTACAAATCAACTATCTCGATATCGGGGCATTACTGTTAAGCGGTGTATTGCTGTTTGCAGTCAGTTTTATCGATAACCGTATGCGGCAGTGCAAGGCATAAGAAGCCATCTAATACGCTGCAAGAGGTGAAACCTGCCGCAGCTAATCACTTGGAGTCTCATGCTCCCACCGTTAATGTAAGCCCTGCTGTTTTTCACTTTGCGTTCGCCTGGTGTATAATCACATGGTTTCATGTTCCAAAATCAAAACGAATAAGTGTGGGAAAATGAGTAAACAATTTGTTTTTTTCAGAATGACGCTATTGCTTTTACTGCTCATCTCCGGCAGCATGCTGGTTATATCGTGTGACACCCCTGAGCAGAAACACCAGAAACAGGCCAACAACTATTACGATGAGGCTCTCTGGGATAATGCCATCGCTGAATATGGCGAGGTGCTGAAAATCAACCCGAAAAACACCGAGGCGCTGGTCAACCGGGGATCCTCTTATACGGAAAAGGGTGAGTACGATCTGGCGATAGCAGACTGCACGCAGGCAATAGAGATAGATCCTGAAAACGTTATCGCCTATTACAACCGAAGCATCGCGTATCTGCGCCGCGGCGATTTATACAAAGCCCAGGGCAATGACGCCCAGGCGAAAGCAGACTGGGAACTTGCCATCAAAGACTGCTCCGAGATCATCGACTCCGGCCTGCAGAACTCATTCGTGCTGCTGCACCGGGGGCTAGCCTACAAAAATTTGAAAGACTATAATGCCGCCGAAGCTGATTTGAATAAAGCTATGACAACCTCAACTAACGAGGAATTCATTCTGCGCGTAAAGCTCTCGCTGGATCAGATGAAACAGGAACAGGAAACCCCACAAAAGTAATTCTCATCCTCTATCCGGATAATGGGGATATCGTTCTGGATTGAATATGCACAGTATAAAAGGGAGTTGCAAGCATATATGGGCTCTTTGCCTTGTCATTGTCCTGATCATTATCGTCGTCTTGGTACCGAAAGATCAGGCATCGTTAACAGCCGGCATAGCGCCGTCAGCGAGCACGGGCAACTATACAATTGAGCAGGTTATAGAGTTGGCACGGGCACTCAGTCCTGACTGCCGCCTGCAAAAGCCGCCGGAGCCCGGCGGTTTAGGCTGATGCAAAGATCCCGCCTCTCAGTATGAGACGGCAGAACCCGTTTTCACCGCAACGTATTCAGGGAATGGCATCTGGGATGTCTCCAAGAATTGTCCGATCAATCCGGCATTCAGCCGGGTCTGGTACTTCGATGAAAGCAGCAGGGAATTAATACTCAAATAGAGCTTCGTTCGTCGGCCGATAACGCCATTCCACGCACACAGTTAAACAGAAGATGATACTCCCGATTATAGTAATCCGGCCTAAGATTATTCAAGTAAGCGAGATCGATATCCTTTTCCCTGAGAATGTCGAGTATCTCCTCTTCTTTTTTCCCTTCTCCGACAGCATCACGGACTATTTTGTACCATTGCAGAGTTTTTTCTCTGATCCGCTGCATCGTTCCACAGCATTAGCGTAACAGCCGACGCGTTCCGTGTTTTTGCTTTGTGATGAGCATTTATGGTATCGTCAAGCAATGCTGCATGATTTTCACACTCATACGTTTAACAGCGATGGCATTCTATCCCCTGTTGAATTAATACGATATGCGGTTATCAACGGATACGCCACGATCGGAATCACCGATCACGTTGCCATCGGTTCTCTGGAACGAATTATCAAGGAAGTAACACTGGATTGTGAACTGGCACGGAAACACTGGGATATCATTGCCATGCCCGGCGTAGAACTCACTCATATACCACCGGAGACGATTAACGATATGGCACGTAGAGCCAAGGAACTCGGCGCCTGGATTGTCGTTGTACACGGTGAAACATCTACCGAACCTGTCCCCGAAGGCACAAATCTGGCAGCCATCCAGTCTCCCTACGTCGATATTTTGGCACACCCCGGTTATTTAACGCTGGAAGAAGCGAAACTGGCAGCGCAAAACGGACACTACATCGAGCTATCCGCCAGAAAAGGCCATTCGGCAACGAACAGACATGTGGCACAGGTTTGCCTTGCTACAGGAGCAAAGCTCCTGGTCAACTCGGATACGCATAGCGATCTTGATTTATTAACCGCTGCAACAGTAGAAACGATCCTCACCGATGCCGGTGTACCGAATGACCAATTCAACCGAATTTTATCCGAAAACGCACTGGAGCTGAAAGACCGGATACTGAGAGCGCACAAGCTTCTTTAACTTCGACTACAATCCTGATTCCGGCAGTCGCCGCATTCCGCAGTGCATTCACAGGGATCGCATCCCTTCTGTTGGGGGGGCGGAGCAAAGACCACATCAGGATGCCACATGTTACTCTCGGGGATGAATTCCAGGACAGCGATGAACTCACCCGACATCGAGTATGCGCGGCAATAACGGTAATTCACCGGAGCGGCAGCACCCGCAAAAATCGAACGCCCGTATCTGACATCCGCTTCCTCTTCACCACTGAGCAAAAGAGTCTGCAGATTATATAAAGGACTATCGAAGGGATCAAGCAACACAGCGAAAGCATCATCCTTAATCGCAGCCTCAACGTCGGCAAGGGAGATTGCACTTCCGATATCGTATGAACCATACTTCGTACGCACCAAACTTTTCAAGTGGCCTCCGCACTTTAACGCTTTTCCGATATCATTCGCCAGCGATCTGATGTACGTACCCTTACTGCACTCAACTTCGATTTTTAAAACAGGCATCTCCCACGAAAGCAGATACAACTGGGAGATTTCGATAGTCCGCGGTTTAATTTCAATTTGTTTGCCGGCACGCGCCAGCTCGTAATATCGTCTGCCCTGATATTTAAGCGCGCTGTAGAGAGGAGGCGTTTGTAGTACGACACCCTTAAATGAATTCAAAACCGCCCGTATTTCATCCTCAATAACATTGCCTGGGTCAATTTGTTCGACGATTTTGCCTTCGCGATCGTAGGTATCAGTTGCAATGCCGAGTTCAATTTCAGCACTATATGTCTTTTGAACATCCAGAAAAAAACGAATGATTCTTGTTGCTCTGCCGAGACAGACCGGCAGCACTCCGCTCGCCAACGGATCCAGCGTTCCCGCATGACCGATCCGTTTCTCTCCGGTCAATTTTCGGAGAGAAGCTATGATTGAAAATGACGTTTGGCCTTCCGGTTTATTGATATTCAGAATGCCGTCAACGGTCATTTTTCGGCACTTCCGGCATTACGTTTATTATCCTCGGCTGTAACCTCATCGATCCGCTTCATCACTTCGAACGCCTGTTCAATTGAGTCATCGAAATGAAAGGTTATCTCGGGGACCTGGCGCATGGTTAACAGCGGCGCCAGTTCGCGACGCAGGAATCCGGTAGCGGCATCCAATCC
The DNA here is from genome assembly GCA_003484395.1 of Dehalococcoidia bacterium. Lineage (GTDB taxonomy): Bacteria > Chloroflexota > Dehalococcoidia > GIF9 > UBA5629 > UBA5629. The sequence continues at coordinate 870 of DNCV01000034.1, read as the reverse complement.
TTTTTGAACTTCAGTTTTGTCAACATCGTCACCCAGCACGCTTACAAATACCTTCGCGTATTTGAGATCGCTGGACACAACAACTTGCGTTATTGAAAGGAAACCGCTAAGACGGGGATCGTTTACCTGTTCGAGGAGGAGGTTGCTGATCTCCCTTTGTATTTGGCTTGCTATTTTGTCAGCTCGTCTAGTCGACATCGTTTGCCTCTCCAAACAACCACCCTGTCAATAATCGGAAAGAATAGGCAGGGAGATACTAACAGGTTACTCTACTCGTTCCCGACGGTAGAATTGAAGTACATCACCAACCTGGAACTCAGAGAATCCTTCAATACCAATACCGCATTCAAAACCTGCAGCCACTTCTTTCACATCGTCTTTAAACCGGCGCAGGCTGTTGATCCGCCCGTCATTCACAACCTTACTATTCCTTATCACTCTTACCGATGCATCACGTGCCGCTTTTCCATCTTTTACGGCGATACCGGCAATCTTTTTGCTCTTACCCGCATCAAATACCGCTCTAACTTCCGCATTGCCAATCACTACCTCGGCATACGTCGGCTCAAGCATGCCCTGAATCGCTTTGCTGACATCGTCAATCAAATCATAAATGACATCGTAATACCGTATGTTGATCTTCTCCATCTCTGCCATTTTCTGCGCACCTTGTTCGGCGCGGGTATTGAAGCCAACAATAATAGCATCGGATGCCAGTGCAAGGAGCACGTCGCTCTCAGATATATTCCCGCTGCTTGCATGGATTACACGTGCTTTCACCTGTTCGGTAGCCTGCCGCTCAATAGAATTTTTGATCGGTTCAATACTACCCTGAACGTCTGTCTTGAGTATAATATTAAGATCCTTAAC
>DNCV01000022.1 GCA_003484395.1 Dehalococcoidia bacterium | reverse complement strand
GCCCTGGACCCGTCAAGAGTAGCTGCCGGAATTGTGACAGGCATTGGTTTCCTTGGTGCCGGGGTGATACTTCATGGCGTGCGCGGTACTGTGGTTCTGGGACTGACCACAGCGGCAAGCATATGGGTTACTGCTGCGATGGGCATGGCTGTGGGCACAGGAATGTACCTGATAGCAGTGATCACTGCTATTATCGTTTTTCTGGTACTAATGATCCCTAATAGATAAACCATATCATGACAGTGAGGAGGCATTTCCCTTGACATTAGCTGAAAAGATATTAGCGGCACATTCAGGCAAGAAGAAAGTCAGCCCCGGTGAGTTCATCAATGTGAAAGTTGATCTCGTGCTGGCGAATGATATCACTGCACCTATCTCAATACGTGAGTTTGGGAAACTGGGCGCAAGGAAAGTGTTTGATCCAAAGAAAATAGTGATGGTGCCGGATCATTTTTGTCCGAATAAAGATATAGCATCTGCAGAACAGGCGAAGATAATGCGTGATTTTGCTCATGAGCATGACCTGGTCTATTTTGAGGTTGGGCAGATGGGTATTGAACACGTTTTACTGCCGGAACAGGGTCTGGCGCTGCCTGGAGAGGTCATTATTGGGGCAGATTCACATACTTGCACCTACGGCGCTTTGGGCGCATTTTCCACAGGCATGGGCTCGACGGATATCGCAATGGCCATGGCTACAGGCGAAATCTGGATGAAGGTCCCATCATCGATTAAGTTTATCTATCGTGGTAAACTCGGCAAATGGGTGGGAGGCAAGGATCTCATCCTTCACACAATAGGAGACATCGGCGTTGACGGAGCGTTATATTCAGCGATGGTATTTTCCGGCGAAACTATAGATGCGCTCCCTATGGACGGCCGCTTCACCATGTCGAATATGGCTATTGAGGCCGGAGGCAAAGCCGGCGTTTTTGCTTACGATAAAACGACGGAAAAATATCTAAAAGGCAGGGCAAAACACCCGTGTATTGTTTATAAAGCGGATGATGATGCTGAGTACATTCGTACGATCGAATACGATGTTTCAACCCTGGAACCTCAGGTCTCCTTTCCTCATCTGCCGTCGAACGCAAAACCGGTGAGTAAGGTGGGGAATATTTCTATTGATCAGTCGGTTATCGGAAGCTGTACGAACGGACGTTTGGATGATCTCAGGCTGGCTGCCAAAGTAATCAAGGGCAGGAAAATTAATTCGCGTGTCCGATGTATTGTTATCCCGGGAACACAGCAGGTATATATGGATGCGCTACATGAGGGACTCATTGAGATATTCATCACGGCCGGCGCTGTCGTCAGCACGCCGACCTGCGGCCCCTGTCTTGGAGGCTATATGGGCATTCTGGCTGCTGGTGAGCGATGCATATCAACAACAAACAGGAATTTCGTCGGTAGAATGGGCAGCACCAAATCAGAAATTTATCTGGCAAATCCGGCAGTGGCGGCTGCAAGTGCTGTAACCGGAAGAATCACCGGTCCGGAGGAGATCTGCAAATGATGTTGAAAGGCACAGTACATAAATATGGGATCAATGTCGATACCGATGCCATTATTCCGGCGCGTTATTTAAATGTGTCGGAGCCTGAAGAATTGGCGCTCCATTGTATGGAAGACATTGATATCGACTTCGTGAAAAGAGTAAAGCCGGGCGATATCATCGTAGCTGATACAAATTTTGGCTGCGGTTCGTCGCGTGAACACGCGCCACTGGCAATCAAAGCGGCTAAGGTATCCTGTGTTATCGCCAAAAGTTTTGCCAGAATTTTCTTTCGTAACGCTATCAATATCGGGCTGCCGTTACTGGAGAGCGAGGATGCTGTGAATAATACGGAGAACGGCGATGTCCTTGAGGTTGATCTGAGTAAAGGGGAAATTAAAAATCTTACAAGAAATAAGATATTCATTGCCAAACCATATCCTGATTTTATGATGAAAATCATCGAAGCTGGCGGACTGGTGAATTATACGCGCAAAAGCATTGTAAAATGAGCCGCCAGTCATATATTCGTCGAGTTATAGCTTTCGCTAACCGTGTAAAATAATATGATAAAACGAAATATTCAACTCTATGATACGACATTACGAGATGGAGCACAGCTGGAAGGCGTCTCATTATCGGTAGCCGATAAGCTGAAAATCGCATCGAAGTTAGATGAGCTTGGTATTCATTTCATTGAAGGCGGGTGGCCTGGAGCAAACCCGAAAGATACCGAGTTCTTTGAACGTGCCAGGGCGCTGAAGTTGAAGCATTCTACACTTGTTGCATTCGGCAGCACAAAACATCCGAGCACGGATGTTAATAAAGATACGAATCTCAGGGCTCTGGTTGATGCCGGTACTGAAGTCGTTACCATCGTTGGTAAAAGCTCTGCTTCACAGGTTAGCCAGGTGTTAGAAATAGGTCTCGATGATAATCTACGTTTGATCAGCGAATCTATACAGTATTTGCGGAGGAAAGGGCTGTGCGTTTTCTATGACGCCGAGCATTTTTTTGATGGATTTAAATCGAATCCCGCATACTCCATTAAGACGGTTGAAGTAGCTTACGAAGCAGGGGCAGAGTGTGTGATTTTATGTGATACCAACGGCGGAACATTGCCCTCCGGAATTGAGAGTGCTATCAAGCTATTGCGTAAAAAGGTCCTAGTTAATTTAGGCATTCACGCCCATAATGACTCCGAGCTTGCAGTCGCCAACTCTCTGGTTGCTATCGAGGTCGGTGCTACGCAGGTGCAGGGGACGATTAACGGATATGGAGAACGGTGCGGCAATGCCAACCTTTGCTCGATCATTCCCAATCTAAAGATCAAGCTGAATATTGACTGCATTTCATCAGGACGACTTGCCAAGCTAACCGAAGTCTCAAGATACGTTGATACGCTGGCTAACATCGCTCCCTCCGCCCGCCTGCCTTATGTCGGTCTCAGTGCTTTTACACACAAGGCGGGGTTGCATGTATCAGGTATGATGAAATGGCAGGATAGTTATCAGCATATCGATCCCAGTCTGGTAGGGAATAATCCAAAGGTTGTCGTCTCGGAACTTTCTGGCAAAAGCAATATCATTTATAAGGCTAAAGAGCTCGGTATTCCAATGCCTGCGCATGGAAATCAGGCACGCCGCATACTGGAGCAGATCAAGCTGATGGAAAGCCAGGGCTTCCAGTATGAAAGCGCCGACGCATCATTTGAGATGCTACTGTATCGCGCTCAAGATGAATATATTCCCTTCTTTGAGGTGATCGATTTCATGGTTGTCGTCGAAAGACATCGACGTTTGCCGACGAAGACAGGATCGCAAACGATGTCTGAAGCGACTGTAAAAGTGAAACTGGGTGATAAGTTGATTCATACTGCTGCGGAAGGAAATGGTCCGGTGAATGCACTTGATTATGCCTTGCGTAAAGCGTTGTATGAATTCTATCCGGCAATTAAGAAAGTGGAGCTGGTGGACTATAAAGTGCGGATACTTGAGGAAAGCAGCGGTACCGAATCTACCGTCAGGGTACTCATTGAATCAAGCGATGGGAAAAGTCGCTGGAAAACAGTGGGCAGTTCAACCAATATTATTGAAGCGAGCTGGTTGGCGCTTATTGACAGCATGGAATACTGGTTAATGAAGCAGAATTTAAAATCCAACCTGTCCTGAAAGCCGGTAGTTTGTGCGCTCTCGTAGTATTACATAAAGTTATTATCCTTTGATAACACCTATAGGTGCAGCCATTATTATTTTCTTTGAGATGCCCGACCGATCGGCAACTTCGATTACTTCACTGATATCTTTATATGCTTCCGAAGCCTCTTCAGCGAGCGCTGCTACATCGCCCGTTTTTATGGTAATGCCACGCGCTTCGAGATTATGCGCTATATCCGAACCGCGCCGGCTGCGTTTCGCTGCTCCACGGCTTTGCAGTCTGCCAGCTCCATGGCAGGTTGAGCCGAAAGTCTCTGCGAGAGCTTTTTCAGTGCCAAGCGCAACATAGGAGACGCGCCCCATATCACCGGGTATGAGTACTGGTTGTCCGATACTTTTATACATACCTGATACAGCTTCATGGAAGGCGGGAAATGCCCGCGTAGCGCCCTTGCGGTGTACGCAGACAGCTACAGCTTTGCCATCTACGTGATGTGTCTCTAGTTTTGCTATGTTATGTGCGACGTCGTAAACCTGTACCATGCCGAGATTTTCCGCAGATTTTTTAAATATCATGACGAATGACTCACGTATCCAGTGAGCGATACATTGCCGATTCGCCCAGGCGTAATTTGCGGCGCATGCCATTGCTGCCAGATATTTTTTTCCTTCATCCGATTGTATCGGTGTGCAGGCAAGCTGTTTATCAGGAAGATGAATGCCATATTTTGTCGTCGCAATCTCCATTACACGCAGATAATCGCTGCAAACCTGATGTCCAAAGCCGCGAGAGCCGGTATGAATGAGAACCAGTACCTGTCCCGGGAAGCCAATACCCATAATTTGGGCGGCAGCCTGATCATATATCTCTTTCACTATCTGGATCTCAAGGAAGTGATTGCCAGAGCCGAGCGTGCCTGCTTGAGGCATTCCCCGTTTAATCGCCTTGGCGCTTACTGCATTTGGATCGGCGCCTTGTAGACATCCCGTTTCCTCAGTTGCATCGAGATCTTCTGCATACCCGTAGCCTTTCTTAATTGCCCACTGGGCTCCTTCTACCATGAGATGATTTAAATCCTTTTCACTGACGATAATTTTTCCCTCTGAGCCCAAACCGGATGGCACATTGTGAAAAATGTGATTAATCAGTTCTTTAATTCGTGGTCGCACCTCATCTTCGGTGAGATTGGTTCTCAAAAGTCTGACACCGCAATTGATGTCATAGCCGACACCACCGGGGGAGACAACACCATCGCTCACACGAGTCGCCGCAACGCCTCCGATCGGGAAACCGTATCCCCAATGAATATCTGGCATAGCCAGAGAATATTTCATGATGCCGGGCAGGAATGCAACATTGGCAACCTGTTCCAGCGATTGATCTTCTTTGATGTTTTCCATCATAGCATCGCTGGCATAGACAATGCCCGGCACCCGCATTCCGGGTTTGTAGTCAGGGGATATCTCCCATCGATATGTATCGATCTTGTGCAGTTTTCCGTCCCACTTTGTCATAGCTATTCATTAAATATCGAATATAATTGTCGCATGGAAGCCATCGCTGTCATTTGTTATCGAGAGCATATGGTAGGTTGCAGCCTTTACCTCTCTTTTGATGAGATGACGTTTGTTATCGAGGAAATCGCCGAAGCATAATGATTCGAGATGGGTATCCGAGAATATAGTAATAGTGAAGCGCTTGAAGACAATGTGCTCTACTTCATAGACATAGATAAGCTCATTGAGCCAATCTATGAGCAAGCTTTCTCTGTTGGTTGATGAAATACTGATCGGATACTCTGTGTAGTCTTCCAGAGTACTGCTATCGATTATCAGGTTAAAAAGGCCGATTGCCGCATTTTCAAATAACTGCTGCAACGTTGCTCCATTGACAGCAATGCCGATATCGGCAGTGTGATCGATGATTTTAAATGGCGTCTCCATAATGTTATCACTGCAGAAATATGAATTATTATACCACGGCTGATTTAAACCAATCCCCTGTTGTTACTCGTTGCGGAGGATGATATGATGGAGGCTATGCAATCGATTATCGATATTAAGATACAAAGAAACCTGCAGATACCTGTTGATAAGAAATGGTTTCATACCATCATAATTCGAATACTTGAACTGGAGAAGATAAAAGAAGCTGTAAATGTCAGCCTGTTTATTGCCGATGATGTAAAGGTAACAAAACTCAACAGACAGTATCGCGGTATAGATGCAACGACGGATGTGCTGTCGTTTGCGATTTTCGAACACATGGATACTGATTTATTTATAATGCCATCTGATGGTATAAGAAATTTGGGTGAGATCATCATATCTTATCCACAGGCAGTAAAGCAGTCTGAAGATCTGGGACACGATATTCAACACGAACTTAGATTTCTCCTTGTGCATGGTATGTTGCATTTGCTTGGTTACGATCATGAGCAACCGGAGGAAAAACGGCAGATGCGTTCCAGAGAAAATACAATAGTTAGGCACCTCGAATAGGAAAGGAAACACACAGAAAACTTTACATAATGTTACAGATTGACGATCCGTGGATTTACACGACATTTTTCTGTGGTAATAATAGCCTGTATTTTCGATACTATTAAGTCGATATTGTCTTTTGTGCTGCTAATTACGTAATCGAATATATCCAGTTGTTGCATCTCCTCTTCAGCCGTCTTCAATCGCAGTTCGAGATCACTGGAATACTGACCGTGGCGGCGCAGCAGCCGCTCAGATAGCTCCTCGAGCGATGGTGGTATGAGGAAAATAAGTATGGCATCCGGCGCTATTTTTTTTATGGTTGCTGAACCCTGTACGTCTGCTTTGATGATGACGTTTGTGCCGATTTCAAGAGCTCCCTTAATTTCACTCTTCGGGATGCCGTAATAATTATCATACACTTTG
>DNCV01000033.1 GCA_003484395.1 Dehalococcoidia bacterium | reverse complement strand
GCGACTGCTGCTCCGCTCGACAGCCCGAGAAATAATCCTTCCCTGGTGGCGAGTGCACGGGTCACCTCGAATGCATCGTTATCTTCCACGACTATTGTTTCATCGAGCCAGTCCTGCCGATAAATCTTCGGGACGATGGATTCTATCATATTTTTCAATCCCTGAATGCTGTGTCCCATGGTCGGCTCAACGCCGATTGCCATAACCTCCGTTTTTTTGTCTTTGAGATATTTTCCTGTGCCCATAAGCGTTCCGGTCGTTCCCATACCGGCGACGAAGGCTGTTACCTCTTCGTGCGTTTGTTGTAATATCTCGGGACCGGTCGTTTCGTAATGGGACAGGACATTGCTCTTNNCTCATTTGTAAATTGATCGGGCATATAGTAATGTTCCGGTTCTTCGTTGACGAGTTTGTGAGCCCTTCGTATAGCCCCGCCGTACCTTCTTGTGCGGGCGTGAGAACCACCTCTGCACCGAGTGCGCTGAGAACGTCCTGCCGTTCACGGCTGACGCATTCAGGCATAAACAGTTTGACTTTGTATCCTTTTGCCGCACCGATCATCGCAAGGGAAATACCGGTATTGCCCGATGTCGGCTCCACGATGATTTTATTTGTTGTAAGCTCTCCGGATTCCTCGGCGTTCTTAATCATAATAGTAAGCCGGTCTGTCTTTTGCTGAGCCGCCGAGATTGGATCCTTCGAGCTTTCCCAAAATTTTCACGTTGTGATTGCCGTTAACATTTTTTAGCTCGATAAGCGGTGTATTTCCAATAGCCCGAAAGAGGCTATTGGAAATTTCAGTGCTGATTGTCGGATCTTTCTTTATAGTCGTTATTTGGCTATATCATGCGAAATTATAAGTATATTGTCAGGCATAGCTCGCTAAGGCGTCGGTTGACAGGTGAACCGATGGGGCCTCATAATAAAGAACTTAAGCTTGCGAGTTTGATTTAACGATCTGGAATGAAATCATCAAATCGTCTTCTCACTATATTTGGCATTGTCATCGGTATAATGATACTGATTGCCATCATACTTGTCATGGCTTTGCCGGGGAATGGATCGGTTTCGCTGTTGCCCGAAGATACGCCTGAGGGCACCGTACAGAGATTTTTTATTGCGTTACAGAATGAGGATTATATAAAGGCGTATACATTTATCACGCCTCCGACGACCGATAAAATACCCTACGATGCATGGAGAAGTTCATACTATCGATCTTCCGAAAAGAGTGTCTGGAAGGCGACGATCGGCAAATCGAAGATAACCGGAGAGGAAGCAACTGTTGAAGTGATTATCGATGTCTTCCGTCCGCAGGGGCCTTTTTCCGAGCCTGTTCACACAAACCGGATGAATTTTTCCCTGAGAAGAGACGGATCTGGCTGGACAATAATCTCTCCCGTTGATCTATGGTGGCTTTATTGACGATAAATGAGTACAAGTAAACGCGTTTTCTTCTACATAGTTTCACTCGTTGGCTTAGGCGTCTTTGCCGGCGGCATCGGCAATCTCTTGCGTCTACTGTTCGATATTACAATCAGATCCGATATTTCGACAATCGGTGATGCCGCGTTTACCAGAGACCAGCTCAGCTTTGGCATTGCCATGCTGATTATCGGTGGTCTGTTATGGTTCTTTTTTTGGCGAAACATTCAAACGAATGTCAAGAACAATGTCGCCGAAGTTGCTTCAGTCGTCCGGAAATTCTATATCAATATAATTTTGCTGGTATCTGCGTTAATCGCTCTGCTATTCGCCATGGACTTTTTTCAATGGCTGCTATCCGGAGTACCTCTGATATCATTTTCTCCGGATACCACTGCAACAATGATTGTCTCGGCTGCCGTCTGGTACTATCACTGGAATATCGAATTAAAAGAGGGACAGCCGTCATCTTCGGCGAAAACACTTCGCCGCTGGTATATGTATATTATGTGTGCATGGACGTTGTGCTGGTTTACTTTCGGATTAGTACATCTGGTGCATGCGGCGGTTCTGTATATGCCTGTGTGGGAGACTACGATAACGTATGGTTCATTCTGGAACAGCAATGTACACTCCAGTATCTCTTCGATTCTTATTGGAGGGGTGCTGTGGGTATTTCACTGGTTCCATGCGGCAAAGAATGATTTCGGTTCCTCTTTGCGAAATGTCTATCTTTATCTGTTCACGATCTTTGGTGGGGCGCTGGCCGGTTTGATAGCCTTGACCTCTTTTGTGTATCAAATACTACGTTTCTTTATCAGCGGGACGTCTGCAGCCGATCCGCGATATTTTCAATTTCTGGGATGGACGATTCCGACCGTAATTGTTGCCGGAGCAGTCTGGGCATATCATCAGCAAAAGGCACAGGAGGAAGCATCGAGCGGAGATACGCAGTATTTTTCAGCGCGCCGGGTTCTTTTCTATTTAATGGCCTTCATCGGTTTGGGAACGCTGGTTGCGGGATTATTGATGCTGTTGGGAATTCTTCTCGATGTTTGGATCAATGCTGCGAGTAGCGGAACTGTTATTATTGCGGCGGGTTGGTGGCATAATCAGCTTGCATTGAGTTTGGCGATGCTTATTGTCGCAGCCCCGGTATGGTATTACTATTGGAATCAGGTAATGCGTATGGTTGCACGTGGTGGTATCGAAGAATGGAGAGCACGATCACGCCGTATTTTTCTCTATGTTGTCCTTGGTGTTACGATCATTGCGTTAACTGCGGCACTGGTTAACATCGTTTACCAGTTATTAAATGGTTTTCTTCAGGGCGATTTCGGTATTGACGTCCTGCGCCAAAGCAAATGGAGTTTGCAAACGCTGGTTGTGGCTGCCCCTGTGCTCATCTATCATCTTTCTGTGCTGCGTCAGGATCAACGTCGCGGCGCTGAGACGATAGTCCAGCAGAAAACCGTTACTGTACTGGCAGATGAGCGATCTGCTGATTTGATTATCCGTTTGGAGAAAGAGCTTGGTTATTCAGTGCGGCGGCTGATTATATCCTCTACACCCGAAATGCAATCATCGGCTGAACTATCCGAACAGGATATTACAAGTTTGGTAAATGATATCAGGCAGGCATCGACAAGGAAAGTCATGGTTATTGCCGCCGCAGAGAAATTGCTGGTAGTGCCGTACGAAGAAAAATAGATATATACAATCAAGTGCAATAGCTTTATGAAAATTTCATCGGAAATCGTAGTTTTTTATGGTAATAGTTGACATAATAGTTTCCATCATTTTAATTTTCAGTTTTATTGGTGGGCTAAAAAATGGTGCTGTGAAAGAATTTTTCGGTCTGACGGGGATACTTATCGCTATTCCTGTTACTGGCGCCGCTTACGGCATAATGGTTGCCGTCTTATCTTTTATCCCTGATACAAATTGGCAGAATTTTGCAGGTTTTCTTATCACGTTTACTCTGGTGAATATTGCGCTGTTCCTGTTATTTCTACTGCCACGCATGGCTCTCGGTGGCATCTGGCAGGGCGGAATACTTTCTGCTCTCATCGGCGGCATATTCAATGTGATCAATGCTGCGATCGGGCTGACGGTATTTTGCTTTCTGGTGCTGACGTATCCGGTATTGTCGTTTCTGGTTACGATTATTACCTGTTCAAGTATGCTGAATTGGTTGATGACAATTCTGCATTTTGTGCAACTGCTGTTGCCCACTGCCTTTCAACAGGCACTTAGCGTATATTAATTAATAACGCAATAAGACGGTCAACTCCCTATTTACTTATCGCCTTAATTTTCTCAGCAGGCTGAATAACATTCATCAATTCTTCATAACCCCTTCATGCTCCTTTCATGCAGGCAGGCTAAACTGAATAGTAGTAAACCGAAATACGAATAAAAGGAGTGAAAATGAACAAACGGTTTCAAATTCTTATGGCTGTGGTTGTTGCTGTTATGGCATTAACCGCTTTGAGCGCGGGTGTTGTTATGGCGCAGCAGGACGGCAAGGCAGCATGGAATCCTTCTGTACCCCAGGCTGCTGAAGCCCCGTATTGCGGAAACGCATCATGCACCGGCGATTGCAACGGTAACTGTGACGGTAACTGCAATGGCAATTGCACAACCAATGGCGTATGTGGCAACGGTTTCTGCGGGCAGGCTAACGGTCAATGCGCTGGTGGTAATTGCGCTCAGATTGCCTCCTCCAGTCGTTTTGCCGGTCAGGCAGGTTG
>DNCV01000031.1:5416-11031 GCA_003484395.1 Dehalococcoidia bacterium | reverse complement strand
CCCCTTCCTTTTTAACGATCTCCGGATTGATGAGTACATATGTTTCCCTATCAGGGACTTCAATAACGACAATCCGTAATAACACGCCAATTTGTGGAGCAGCAAGGCCAGCGCCTGATGCGTCATGTAATGTATCAATCATATCGTTTATGAGTCGTTGTACCGAGGCATCGACGCTGCTCACTTTTTTAGCTTTTTTCCTGAGCACCGGATCAGGGACAACACGAATAGTCCGTACCGCCATAATAATTTATTAAATCACACCAATCGGGTCGATGTCCAAAATCCAATCTCGAGGGAGGTCTACGCTGCTGAGGAACTCCTCTGGAGCGCGGCCATAGAGCAACAACTGCCAGAGATAGCGGCCACGAACACGATATGAAAAGGCCGGCACAGGTCCAATAAAACGGAGGGATATCCCCTTTCTTTTTACTTCGGTTTTTAACATCTGGCTCACACGTTCAGCTTCCTGCTGACATCTTTCAGCGTTAACATCAGCATGAACAAGACGCGCCATATGGCTAAATGGCGGATAGCTGAATTGCCGGCGATATTCAATTTCCTGTTTAAAAAAGCTTTTGTAATCCTGCTGTGCAGCAGCACAAATTGCATAGTGTTCGGGAGCAAAGGTCTGAATTATGACATATCCCGGCAAAAAACCGCGCCCAGCCCTTCCGGCAAGCTGGCACAGCAGTTGAAAAGTACGCTCCCCTGCTCGAAAATCGGGCAGATTTAACGCTGTATCTGCATTGATCACTGCTGCCAGTGTAACCGCAGGCAAATCAAGACCTTTTGCTATCATTTGTGTGCCAATTAAAATGTCAACCTCCCGATTCTTAAGCATCCCAAGAAACTTCTCATGAGCATCGGCGGTTGTCGTTGTATCACTATCCCAGCGCAATATTTTAGCTCCAGGGAAAAGCATACTGATCTCCTCTTCAACTTTCTGGGTGCCGACTCCCAACAGCAATAACCTGCCCCGTTTACATTGTGGACATACAGTCGGCAGCATAAGAGAATAATGGCAGTGATGACACAAAAGTCTTTTTGACTGAGCATGATACGCCAGAGCAGCGGAACAGCGTTTGCATCCCATGACAAAACCACAGGAAGAACATCGGATAAATGTCGCGGTACCACGGCGGTTAAGAAAAAGAATAGCCTGTTCATGGCGTTCCAGGACTGTACTGATTGATGATTGAAGCGATAGACTTAAAATACCACGATTGCCGGATCGAAGCTCATCACGCATATCGATGATTTTAACATCAGGCAAACGAGATGAAAGACCGTCGGGACTTATACGTTCACCAAGTTCGATCAGATCGTACCAATGAGATTGCGCACGTGAGTAGGTTTCTACATCCGGCGTAGCGCTGCCGAGAATCACTATAGTATCACCGAGCAACTCGGCATACTTAATCGCAACATCACGAGCATGATATCGTGGTGACCGATCTGTTTGCTTATACGTCCACTCGTGTTCCTCGTCAATGATGATGAGACCAATATCCGGCTGCGGCACAAAAAGTACGCTTCTTGGGCCGATAACAACATCAAAATCACCTTCATATATTCGATACCATTCATCGAACTGTTCCCGTAATGAAAGCCCGCTATGCATGACCCCAACACGCCCGGGAAAACGAGAAGTGAAACGTTGTATCATTTGAGGAGTCAATGAAATCTCGGGCACAAGACAGATACCACGTTTACCCCGAGCAATAACATCAGCCAAGGCTCTCAAATAGACTTCTGTTTTCCCGCTGCCGGTAACACCGTGGAGAAGAAAGACAGGCGGAACACGAATAGCTTTATCTGAAGATAAAGTTGACGACCTGATTAATTGTACCGCTCGATTTTGAGAAGATGTAAGAGCAGGTATTTGAGCGGAAATCTCTTCAACTCGNNCGTGAATCAACATATTCTACCGATAGCAGTTTATTTTTCTGCATTACATTGATTACGGATTGTTGACATTGAAGAGCCTCTTTTAACTCAGGCAGGAGAGCAGCCCCACCACGCTGCTGAAGATGGCGCAGAATTTCTATCTGTCTGTTCGCTCTGCCCTTACCAAGACGCTCGATAATTTCAGCGGAATCAGTTGACGGAATAGCAAGCGTTATTCTGCATATTTGCCGCGGCTTTATCTTTATTTTCTCTAGGCGCTGTACCCTGCGTACCATCTTCAGGGATATCAACTGTCGAATCAGACGATCAGCGCTCTGTTTACCAAAGAGTTTCTCTAATTGCTTCAAAGAAACGTTTTTTTGCTCCTGTAAAAAGTAGATTACTTTTCTTTGTTCCTCAGAAAGTTGCTCAGTATCAATTGTCTGTTCCTCCGGTTCAATATATGTCACCAATTTCCGTTCAAAACCGGGTGGCAGCATCAAAGAGACCGCATCAAAAAGGGGACAAAGGTAATGCGCACTGATCCAAAGAGCGAGCCGTATCTGAGAAAGGTTCAGTAGAGGAGCGTCTGTTATGAACCCATGAATATCTTTCGTCCCCTCAATATCGGAAACTTCAGACAAGCCGACAACAATGCCCTGAAGGATTTTAGCGCCAAAAGGAACCCAAACAGCCTGCCCGACGGCAAGCTGTAAAGTTACAGGAATTGAATATGTATAACTGCGACGTCCAGCGAAAGGGGAATTGACCGCCACACTGGCAAAACTCATGCAGTCTTTTGTGATTGTTCAACAGGAGTTTGCTCTGCAGATGGAGCTTCCTCTGCAGCAGGAGCGGCAACAACGGCTTTCTCAGCAATTTTCTCGCGCCTTTCTTTAAGCCTAGCCTCTTTCGTACTCAAGGCACGAATATAATACAGCTTGGCACGCCGTACTTTGCCGTGTCGAACAACATCGATTTTTTCCAGAAGCGGAGAAGCAAATGGAAACGTATGTTCTACGCCTATTCCATTTGAAATTTTTCTCACGGTAAAACTACCACCACCTCCCCCTTTCTTTAACTTAACAACCAGCCCCTGAAAAAGCTGTATTCGTTCTCGTTCGCCCTCTTTAATTTTAAAGCTTACTTTCACCGTTTGACCAGTACGAATATCCGGCCAGGTGGTCTTCGGTTTAGTTTGAAACACTGCAACATCCATGATATTGTTTTTCCTCTCTATTTTGCTGCCACTAATAATACACCATTTAGCCTATTTTATGAATTTTTGTAAATCATCTCTTTAATCAAATTCATTTCATCCTGTGAAAGGACGGCTTTATCTATTAAATCAGGGCGACGTTTTGCTGTTCTGACAATGCGCTGATAACGACGCCATCTGGCAATTTCAGCATGGTTCCCCGATAACAAGACCTCGGGAACTTGCCAACCACGATATGATGGAGGCCTGGTATAGTGGGGATATTCCAGAAGTCCATCACTGTGTGAATCCTCAACAATTGACTCTTCGGAGCCAACCACGCCGTGCAATAAGCGCACAATCGATTCAACCATAACCATCGCCGCAACCTCACCACCACTTAATACATAATCACCGATGCTTATTACATCAGAGGCAAGATATTCGGCAACCCGCTCATCGACTCCTTCGTATCGGCCGCAGATGATGATGAGATTATCATATCCCGTCATCTCCTTCGCTATTTCCTGATTGAATAACCTGCCCTGTGGACTTAAAAGAACAGTATGCGACGATAGATCGATAGCATCCTGTTTCACCGCCTCCACCGCTTCGAAAACAGGCTCAGGTTTCAACACCATGCCGGCACCACCGCCATAAGGATAATCATCGACAATGTGATGTTTATCATGAGTATAATCCCGCATGTTGTGCACTCTGATATCAATTAGCTGCCGCTCACGAGCACGTCCGATAATACTATGACTGAACACGCTATCGAACAGCGGGGGAAATAATGTCAGAATATCGATCCGCACTTATACAACACCTCGGAGCGATCCTTCAAATGTCTTCCCGGCTAAGCCGTTTCTATGCTGCAGAGCCACTGGTATCTATCCGCTCACCAATCGATCTTTTATCGCTTATCGTAAGAACTCCACCGTTAAACATCCGCCTATTTTACCATAAATACGAGTTACCGAAAAAAAACGATGGACAGCTTCTCTATACACATTTTTTCGTTTGATCCAGTGCAATTATCCAATATATTGCGATTTCAGATAATTTAACTACTATATATCGGATATTTTACAAAATTAGACCAGATAAATCGCTGACAAAAATCACAATTTTTTATAAAAAAAGGGGGCTGGGGACTTGACAACCCTAAAATAATATAGATAATGGGAGTATGTGGTAAAAAGTGGGAGAAAAGGAAGAAAGATTATGACTATCACATATAAAGAGATGACAACGATACATAAAGATTTACTCTCCTTCCTGAAAAGGAATAGCCACGTTGGGCTTGAATTACAGCTTCTCCTCTTCTGGGGAAGACATCCTCAGGCAAAGTTAAGCCTTTATTCCATTGCCAGCGCACTAGATACTGCAAGAATCAATCTGAGACATGCTATCAAGTCCCTGGTCGAAAAGAATATTTTAATCGAAAAAGAAAATAGCAATGGCCTTATTACTTACTCTCTATCGGAGAACGCAGAAATCCAGAAACATATAACCGTGCTGGGCAAATTGGACTGGAGTGAGTTCAAAACATTGGAACGGGAACTGCAGGAAGAAGCATTCGCCGCTTAAGAAAACATATATCGTCAGGATGGATTAAGGTAAATGTTTCTAGGTACGTTTGAGTATAAAGTCGATAATAAAGGCAGGGTGCCGCTGCCCCCGAAATTCAGAGCTGAATTTCGGGAAGGACTTGTTATTACTCATGGCATCGAAAAAGAATACATTGAGATCCATACAAAAGCGAACTATGAAAAGATAGCCAGTGATTTAACCTCTTCCGGAGTATCCAATACCGCTCAACGTATGTTAAATCGCAGAGTTTTCGGCGCAGCGCATGAACTGGAGCTTGACGCGCAGGGAAGAATCTCACTTCCGTCAGCGCTTCGCCAAACATCTCAAATCGAAGATGCGGTGACACTGGTGGGCGTAAATGATCATATAGAATTGTGGAATCCGATGAAATGGGAAAAGGAAAAAGCTCT
The DNA here is from genome assembly GCA_003484395.1 of Dehalococcoidia bacterium. Lineage (GTDB taxonomy): Bacteria > Chloroflexota > Dehalococcoidia > GIF9 > UBA5629 > UBA5629. The sequence continues at coordinate 5,937 of DNCV01000031.1, read as the reverse complement.
GGCTGATGCCGAAGCAATGAAAATCATAGAGAGTCGAGAGGAAAGGTCATGATCACCATGGCAAAGCCAATTCATAAGCCAGTTCTTTTAAAAGAAGTCGCTGAGGCACTACGCATCGCGCGGGGAAAACGTTTCATCGATTGTACCCTTGGCCTCGGAGGACATGCTTTTAACATTCTGGAGAAAAGTGCCCCAACCGGACAGGTGCTGGGTATCGATGCTGATCCCGAAGCGTTACGAATTGCAAAGAACAATCTTATGGAATACGCCCAATCGATTATTCTGGTTAACGATAACTTCTCCAATCTTGACAGCATCTGTCAGGAAACAGGGTTTACTCCCGTTGACGGCATCCTATTTGATCTCGGAGTCTCATCACTTCAACTCGATACCGCAGAGCGCGGATTTAGCTTTCAGCAGGATGCTGAACCTGATATGCGTTTCAGTCCCGATCAGATTCTAACAGCAACCGATCTTGTCAACGTATTACCGGAACATAATCTTGCCGACCTTCTTAAGCA
>DNCV01000031.1:0-5383 GCA_003484395.1 Dehalococcoidia bacterium | reverse complement strand
AAATAATATCCCGCCGTATCGTAGAAAGCCGCCCTATCGTCAGCACATTACGACTGGCTCAGGTAATAGAAGATGCTGTCGGAGGGCGGCACGGCAGAATCCACCCGGCAACGAGAGCATTTCAGGCGCTCCGCATCATGGTCAATCATGAGATGGAAAATCTTGAAAAAAGCCTGCGCCAGACAATAAAACATCTTGCAACCGGGGGAAGGTTAGTTATCATCAGTTATCATTCGCTGGAAGACCGGATCGTTAAGCAATTTATGAAGGAAGAATCGACCGGTTGCATTTGTCCACCCCAGATTCCTGTCTGCCAATGTGGACACAAAGCGACACTGAAACTGATAACAAAAAAGGTCATTATGCCATCGCTCGCTGAAATTGAGTCGAATCCGCGCAGTCGAAGCGCAAAAATGAGGGTGGCTGAACGAATTTAAGGATACTGTTTATCTCCTTAGAAAAGGGATACTTAGTTCATTATTAGGAGGAAAGAGAATCAATGGCAAGAAGACTTATCACAGCAATTGATGTTGGCACAACGAAGGTATGTACTATCGTCGCAACGCTGGATTCAGGAGGCGGCGTACAGGTGCTCGGCGTGGGTAGAGTCCCGTCCGCAGGTCTGCATAAAGGCATTGTCGTCAACGTCGACGAAGCAAAGGACACGATTGAGGAGTCCGTAAGAAGGGCCGAACAAGCAAGCGGAGTCAAAATCGAATCAGCTTATGTCGGCGTTACGGGTCGGCACGTCAGCTCACAAAACACACATGGTACCATTGCTGTACCGAGAACTGACCGTCTGATCAAAGGGGATGACTTGAGACGGGTACTGCAATCAGCACAAAGCCTGAGTGTCCCCGATGATAGAAAAATTCTTCATGCGATTCCAAGAAGCTATTCCGTTGATGGACAGGAATTGGTGAAGAACCCGGTCGGCATGCATGGATTCAGGGTAGATGCATATTGTCATGTGATCACTGCCGCAACAACATCGGTACAGAATCTGGTGAAATGCATCAGGGGTATCGGTGTCGAAATCGCAGATCTCGTTCTCGAGCCGCTCGCCAGCGGTGAAGCGGTATTAACACCGGAAGAACGAGAGCTCGGCGTTATCCTTGCTGATATCGGCGGCGGCACAACGGATATAGCTGTATTTAAAGATGGCAGTATCTATCATACTTCCATTGTTCCGGTTGCCGGTTACCAGTTTACCAGCGATCTCTCCATTGGCATGGGACTACCGTTTGATATTGCAGAAGCAATGAAGAAAAAATACGGAAATGTCTCACCGGACATCATCACAAAGAATGAGGATTCCATGTTGAACATTGAGAATGGTCACAGCGTGTCTTACCGGGACCTCTGCGGCATCATCAAAGATCGTATGGAAGAACTCCTCAGATTGATTCTTCTTGAAATGCCGGAATCCAATTATGCATCGCTGGCACCGGCAGGGTTGGTACTCACCGGCGGTGCGGCTAAAGTAGCCGGACTTGAAGCGCTGGCACGAACAACGCTCAGAATTCCCATTAGAATCGGTCAGCCGATGGGCGTCTACGGTATTACCGATGTACTCCATGACCCGTCGAATGCAACCGGTGTCGGGTTGGCACTCTGGGGTGTCAGACATCAGGGAAAGCCCGCATGGGAAGATCAGACGCAGAAAAGCGGAACATTATCAGGATTTGTCAGTGTGCTGAAGAAATTCTTCGGCTTCTCAAAATAAGAATATTTGTGAATTAGTAAAGGAGAAATAATAATGGCTAAATCATCATTTTCGATGGCTCCAGCTCGAATTAAATGTATCGGCTGCGGTGGCGGCGGTTGCAACGCGATTACCCGCATGGTACGCGAAGGCATCAAAGGTGTTGAATTCGTCTGCATGAACACGGATGCACAGGCTCTGGCGTTATCCGAGGTTTCGGTTCGTGTTCAGCTCGGTGAAAAATTAACCCGCGGTCTTGGTGCCGGCGGCGACCATACAGTTGGAGAAAAATCAGCAGAAGAAAGCCGCCAGGCGATTATGGATGTTGTCAGCGGTACTGATATGGTTTTCATAACTGCCGGAATGGGCGGTGGAACAGGTACTGGAAGCATCGGCGTCGTCGCTGATTGCGCCAAACAATCCGGCGCATTAACGATCGGCATCGTCACCAAACCGTTCTCATTTGAAGGCGCCCGTCGCTCCAGAGTTGCTGAAGAAGCTATATTAAAGCTTGCCGATAAAGTAGACACACTGATCATCATCCCGAACGATCGTATTCTGGAGATGTGCGATTCCAAGACATCAGTGGATAATGCATTCAAACTCTCCGATGACGTTCTGAAGATGGGTGTCCAGGCCATTGCCGAAGTGGTAACGGTGCCAGGACTTATCAACCTCGACTTTGCAGATATCCGATCAATCATGAAGAACGCTGGCCCGGCATGGATGTCACTCGGTCGAGCCAACGGTCAAAATCGCGCTGCTGAAGCAGCCAAGAAGGCGCTTGAAAGCCCGATGCTTGACGTCTCCATTAGCGGAGCCAAAGGAGTTCTCTACAACATAACCGGCGGCAATGACATGACTCTATTTGAATGTAATGAAGCCGCTGAGGTTATCAGCCAGGCAGTCGACCCCGAAGCGAATATCATCTTCGGTGTCGTATACAATCAGGAACTGGAAGGCCAACTGCAGATCACCATTATCGCCACAGGGTTTACCGCTCATTATGGTGCAGCAGTACCGACGGAGACCGAGCTACGCCGCCTGATGAGAGGCGTCGGCGAAGAAAGCCTCGATGTGCCGTCATTCCTGCGCCGAAGCGCCAGTAAATTCACCCCTGCAGCACAGGTCAAGTCGTTTGCGAATCCGCATGCCAGCCAATCTCAACCCGGCAATGCGTTCGCAAATCCGATGGATAGAAGAACACCCCCAATGAGATAATACCATTTCTGTCATGATCCTACCTCCTTACAGAAGCAGGGTAGCATAAAAGCTGCCCTGCTTCTGTCTTTATTGTGGTATACTATCAAATAAAACATGGCCGTTCTTTCTTATCTATTTCATTACAGTAAATCCTTTTCCTGAGGAATATTACCGGAGAGTCTATCTGGGAAGTGAAGCAAAAGAACTCACCATCAATGATCTCATGTTTCAGGATATCACACTGTAGTACTGGCCGGTCATGTAGAAATCGTCTGGCTATTTGCTGTATTCATCGTCGTGACACATTATGTGAATTCAATTTCTCTACCTGTCCCTCAACCGAATCGGCAGTTTGTAAAGGCTCCAGAATACCCGTATTTTTTGATAATAGATGAGCAACGGTCGCCATCTCGCCACCATACATATCTCGAGTTATCAGACAACTATGTTAGCCTGTAGTGAACAGAAAAAGCATACATCGGACGTACTACAGTCTATTTTCGGTAAACTTTTCTTTGCTGTCGAGAAATATAGTTACCGGCCCGTCATTCAGGATTTTTACCAGCATGTGCTGTTGAAAACGTCCCGAGGCAACAGTGAGCCCGGCGGCCCGCGCCCGCTCGATAAAAGTTATACACAGAGGCTCGGCAATCGAGGGATCAGCAGCAGCGATGAAATTAGGACGGCGGCCTTTATGTGTATCAGCCAGCAACGTAAATTGACTGACAACTAGCAAGCTGCCTTTCACCGTCAAGACTGAATTATTGAATTTCCCTGCCTCATCGGTAAAAATTCTCATATTCACCACCTTATCGACAAGGTAATCAACATCCTGCATTGTATCGCCCGTTTCCACTCCGACAAAGGCTACGAGGCCGGGGCCGATCTCTCCGACAACCGTACCGTCAACGGTAACTGAGGCTTCGAGGACACGCTGAAGCAAAACACGCACGTCTTTTTCTCCTCGACTAATCAAACCAGGTTATTGTAGAGCATATTCATAATGTAACCGACTGCAGGGACTCACCTGTCCCGTTGCAGTACACGATCATCAGGGTTATCTCCAATTGATATTACACCGCTTTCATTTCTGGCAGTCTTGAGTATTACTATGTGGACTGTAACACCAATAAGTACCGCTGCAAGAATTATTCTGATGACCAAACTATCCGTACCAACTATTGCAGTCAACACTATCGTAGTCCACAATAGAGCGATTGTCCAGATTTTCATTTTCAGCGTCATTCCCCTGCCTTCCATGTAGTTTTTTATATAGCTTCCTGTTAATCGATTGTTCACAAGCCACGCATAAAGAAAACAGGAACCTCTGAGGTAACAGAAAGCAGCTAGTAACAAGAAAGGCGTTGTCGGTAATACCGGTACAAAAATACCGATAAAACCAATTACCATAAAAATAGTCCCGACGATACCGAACAGGTATTTTTTCAGTAGAACAAATAACGCAGGCATTACCTAATTATACAGGCATGAAGAGTATGGTTGTCCATTATTCAAATGGATTACCATACTCTTGTATTATTCCATTCGCGTTATTTTGCAAGCTCGCTCATCTTTACCTTCAGTTAATAATTTTCAGCGAAAAGCTCATAGCGAGATCAAGCTGTCAATTGTATCATTGCTCTCCATAAAATTGCGTTTGCCCGCTTTAACATGTAACATATCACTAGTGAACTACCCTTTTGCTGAATTCGAACAGCTAACAATGCCACTTATATAATTACACTCTGAAAATTGTGGATATGAGAATTGAATAATGGCGAATGAAAAATCGACTGCGCCAACATCGTCCCAGTATTCACCAACAATGACTCAGGATTACAGCCGTATTTCCGATACGGCACGGGCAGTGGATTCAATCATCTTGCCCAAGATTACATCGTATATCCAACGTATAGCGTCTCAAATAGCAACCACACCTTCGGAAAAGCCTTTCGTGATTGCTGATTATGGTTCTGTGGATGGGGTTAATTCAAGCGAACTGTTTGAGAAAATTATCAGGCAATTACATTCGATAAATGCTTCGTTAAGAATCAAATTGATTTATATCGATATCGCGAGTGCCGATTATTTCGATAAATTCTGGGCAAATTCGAATTTGGCATATCTTGAACGTATGGAAGGTAAATATATCAAACGTTCTTTTTACGAACCTTTTCCTGAAATAACAGGCCGACTTAATATCGAATTTTCCTCAACTTCACTGCACTGACTGAATACAAAAACAGTTAACGCTGATTTTTTCAGCATCCTGCACAAATACAAGCTAATCAACTACCGGAAGAGGAATGCAAGAAATTCGTAGAAAAGTGGAAATACGATTGGCGGATTTTCTTTAGCGATTGCTCGCAGGATATGGTTGAAGGCGGTGCATTGTTTCTGGCAAATCTGACAAACCTTGGTGACGATCGATGGCCGGCATCAGCAGGATATATTACGGGGAGCACTAAATACTCC
>DNCV01000014.1 GCA_003484395.1 Dehalococcoidia bacterium | reverse complement strand
TCCACAAAGCCCTGCAGCGCTGGCTTTTCCCGGGGGATCCGGCTTTGGATGCGTTATTGGAATCCGAAGCCTGGCGGGCAGGGCTGGCGACGGAAACAACAAGGCGGGAAGTCATCACGCGCGCCACCGAGTTGTTAGCCCGTCTACGTTTACATTCGTTGTGGAACGAAGTAAACGCTGCTCTTGAGCGTTACGCGGAATTGCCTTATTCCTACCTTGTCAATGACAAGGTTGAGAACAGAGTCATTGATCTGCTTTACAGGGATGCCGACGGCTGGCACATCGTTGACTTTAAGTCCGATCTAATCACTTCTTTTGCACAAAAAGACCACCTGATCCAGATGTATGCGCCACAGGTGCGGCGTTACAAAGCCATCGTTGAATCCAAGCTTGGCATAACCACGAGTGGGCAGCTGTGTTTCCTGGACGACCAGGGCGAAGTTAGTTTGGTTGAGGTATGAATTGCAGATGATTTTGATACTCAGCAAGCGATTGCGTTACCTATTTTCAACATCAAAGGATCGGTTGTGCATCGACGATGACGACACGAGAGGATGATTAATGGGCTCAGACCAAAACAACAACTCAGGCTGTCTTTTTCCATTCGGGGACGACTTCTTGCCGATTCTTATGTTCTTCTTCCATGTCAACCAGCCAAACCCCGGCGCGTCTGGCTTCGACGATGAGGATGAAGACGAGGAGCAAGATGAAGATGCTGATGGCGAGAATTAGTCGGGTTGCAGGGAATGCGATGAACTTAAATAAGCATATCAGGACGATTGATTTTTAAACTCAAAATTATGAAAAGGAGAGGTAAGATGAGCAACGATTTTGATGATGATTTTGAAGACGAGGAAGAAGGCGGACCAGCAGGTGAGACCTTCGAAGAAATGCTCAGGAGGCTAGCCGCCAGCGGCAATCTCACAACCAGACATGTTAGCGATGACGGTGAGGAGGGCGAGAGCCGTGAAATCAGTGTGGCAGATTTTTTGGCGCAGATGTCTGGCGTTTCTCAATTTGATAACGATGAAGACAAGGAGGACGACGCGGACGATGATGATGAAGAAGATGAGGAAGAAGGTAGTGGTAGTCAGAATCTTTTCTTCGGCATCGGTCAGAATGGCGAAGTAACCAACATGACTGATGAGGAGGGTGGCTTCTCCTTCTCCTTCACCCTTGACGAGGACGGTGAAGAGGTGCCGGAGATCAGGTGCCCGAAATGTGGCAAAAATGATCCGGATATTCTGGATTGGGAAAACGACATTTACAGATGCACTTCTTGCAAACACAAATTTACTCCCGAGATATACAAGGTACTGGAATCGGCTGATGATTATCTAGATCGAAGCTGGTACAACTTTCAGCATCTCAATTTCAAGAGAGCCATTAGGGATGCAAACACCGCAATAAATCTGGAACCCAACAATTGTAAGGCATATTTGTCTCGTGGAAAAGCGCTGGTTGAGAGAGGAGAATTGGAACAGGCTGAAAGTGATTTCAGCGAAGCAATCCGAATCTCTCCAGATTATGATGTCGCATTTTTTGAGCGCGGCAAGACAAGAATGTTTTTGCAGAAATTTGATGACGCAATCGCTGACTTCACAATGTCAATTGGTTTTGATCCGGATTTCGCAGAGACTTACCGGCTTCGGGCTGTTGGTTATTGTCAACAAGAACGTTACGACGATGCAATAAAAGATCTATCAGAAGCCCTCAAACGCGACCCCAACGAAGCTCAAGCGTGGTTTGAACGTGGTTATAACTATAGCCTGCTGGGTGAGCATCAAAAGGCAGTCCAGGATTATTCAGAAGCGATCACGAGAGATCCTAATCATCCTTCCTCATTCGTACGAAGAGCTGAATCATACGAGAAGCTTGAACGCTACCATGACGCTATTACCGATTACAAGAACTTTTTGCGAAGCGCGGGGGAAGAACCCAGCGGTGAATTGACTGAAAAGCTCAATGCACTCCAACTAAAGGTCGACCCAAACGCAGCACCTTTCACGTTTGAAACTGATGAGGAAGTATCCATCTGGGAAGATGTCACATTGTCAGAGGATTCCAAGGTATACAGGTCAGTGGAACGTGGTGAGAAGTTGCTCGAGGAAGGTGATTTTGCCGGGGCGTATAAGGAATTTTCTGATTTTATCGCCCATCAACCCAAAAATGTTGCTGCTTACATCCATCGTGCCTGCGTCAGTTTCGCGGCTGGTAACCGTGAAGGAGTCATAGAAGACTTTACCGGCGCAATCAACTGCGGTGCAGCGATTTATCCGCAAAAGGGGCCGTTCTCCGATTCAGTGGATCCAAGATATGACCAAATTCATCTCCTCAGAGCGTTATCTTACGCTTTAGCTGGCAAAGAGGAGAAGATTCTTCCTGACCTGATTGCTGATGCCAAAATCGGTTTTGATAAATCATATACCAGCAAAAATTGGCCGAGGCACTCTTCAAACTTGACCGCCAATGATGCCGCAGCGGGAAAGTTTATTCGGATGGTTTTAAAAGAAACTGAGAATAATCGAACACCTGTTCAAGATGCCTTACTAGCCTTCCTTACCAAGAATGTAGAGGCTTTCGGAAAACCAGCTGAGATATTAATTCAAAATGATCCTCAAAACCCTATCCTGATCTGGGCATTCGGTCTCAACGATGAAAGTAATGAAGACCATCCGGAGGTTTGGGGGGTATCTCTCAGTTATCCAGACGACGATGCAGAGATGCAATTCGTTCGCGGGCTCAAAAGCATGACTGCTGGCGAATTTCAGCGGGGAAAAGAATTAATCGTCGAGGCCATCAGATTGGACCCTGATAATGCTGAGTATCATGAAAAATTAGGTGTATTCCTGGCAAGGGCAAATGATCAGGATGACGCAATCGGTCACCTTACCAGAGCGATCGAATTAAATCCAAATGCTAAAGACGCGTATTTCTATCGGGGTATCGCACACAAATCCAAGGATGAATTTCCTGAGGCTCAGGCGGATTTCCTTCAAGTAATTGAACTTGAAAGCGCTCCAGGAAACACTTTCTCAGAGGATGCCCGACAAAAAATCGATGAACTCAAGGCATTGGAAGCGAAGAAGGAACATCTACAGAATTTGAAAGCCAAACAACACGAGCCACTCGCATCCTCTGCAAAATACATAGAACGAGGTCAAACCTACCTAAAAACTGGCGAATGGGAGAAAGCTTATCTGGACTTTGACGAGGCCATCAGGCTTGAACCAACCAATGCCAAAGCCTTCCGTTTTCGCGGAGCATCCCTTTACAAAATAGGAGAGGCTGAATTAGCAATAAAGGATTACAGCCAGGCAATCAAACTTGACCCTAATAACAGCGACTTACACCTCAACCGAGGCATTCTGCAGGCAGATTCTGGCGATTCCGATGACGCTCTGGTGGATCTCAACGAAGCCATTCGCTTGAACCCTAGCAATGCCATGGCTTACCACATGCGCGCAAAGGTGCATGCTGAGGCTTGGTACGATGGGGACAGGATCGACCAGGCTACTGAGGATTTTGAGAAAGCCATCGAGCTCGATCCTGATAATCCAGAGATCTATAAGTCCCGGGCTGAGTTTTGGTGTCAACCCTGTTTCCGTGGCGCGGAAAAGGATGCCCTTGCCGATCTTGATCAGGCCATCCGCCTGACGCCAGAAAATGCTGAGTACTATTTGGCAAGATTTAAGGTCAAAGCGAAGCTAAATGATGCTACTGGCGCTTCTGAGGATCTGACCAAGGCCTTCTTGCTCGATCCAAGCAATGAGGAGGTAAAAGAGTTGGTCCAAAAATTGACAGCTGGTGAAGACAAGAAAAGCCAGGTTAGCCAGCTGATGATGAGCGCCATGGAAAAAATAAACTCCGGAGATCTGGATGGTTGTATCGAGGATTTGAAGCAAGCCTCTAAGTTGGACCCGGAAAACCAAGGTGTAAAGGATATGCTCAACCAAATTCCTCCAGCATTAATGACCGAAGAAGATGATTCACATAAGGCACTTATCTTGGTGAAAAACGCCCATGAGAAGTTTAACGCTGAAGATTACGAAGGCTGTATTATTGATTTGACTGAGGCGATAACACTAAATCCAAATGAGGAGCTTGCATTTAGACTTAGGGGTTTGGCATATTTAGAAAAAGGTCTGGAAGATGAAGCTTACCGAGATTGGTTTGAAGCAATTCTGCTAGGAAACATAAACCCAGAGATTTATTTTAGGTATGTAAATTATTGTTTAGGTAACGACGATTACGACGCAACGATTGATGTTCTTACTAGAGCTATCGACAGGCAGCTTGAATTAGACGAAGACCAAAAAATGTATCTTTTCGTTAATCGCGGTTATGCATATCTGGAAAAAGGTATGCATAACGAATCCATTTCCGACTCTTCTCGTGCGATTTCGCTCAAACCAGATGATCCAATTGCTTACGAAAATCGGGCTGAGGCGTATAGAGAGCTCCACGAATATAAGTCTGCCATCTCTGATTACCAAACTTTTGTCAAATTGACTGATGATGAAGACGATAAAGCCGAAGCTTTGGGTTTTATCCAGGAAATGGAGTTGTCACTAAACTCGGAAAGTTCAGAGCAGTCACCTACACCTAAGTCTGATAAAGGTAAACCAAATTCCGATATCCCGACGGAAAAGAAAACATTCCCAGAGACTCCGAAGCCTCCACTCTCCATTACCGAGACCTGGCTGCAAATGGGAAAAGCCGCGCTTGAGAAGGGGCTTTATCCAGATGCAGTTCTGAATTTTGACAAGGTGATCAAAAAAGAGCCCTATAATTGGGAGGCAACAATTTACTATTGGCGGGCAATTGGTGGCCAAACTGACTTCGAAAATGAGGCTTGGGATATTTTCTTTGAGAATATCAATCAAATCAAGAGTTATATTTTAAATCGCCTTACCGGTAATGAACGCAAAGAAGCTCTACTGCTCATTTCTGAATCAGTTCACTGGTACACAGATCTATATATGAACCTTGTCAAAGAACGCCGAGACAAACGACTCTACGATCTTGAAAACCAGGCAGACGTCAATACTCTGCTCGGCAGCATCAATATGTTCTTCGGAGGAATAGGTCGCTTGGAGGATTCGCTAACATTCCTGGATTCCATGGGGGAAATAGAGTTCCAGGCCATTAAGCATGCGATCAACAAATCCAAAATCGACTGGATTACCACACTTTGTGAGCCTGTAAAAGCTCGGATGAGACCCTCAAAGGATGGCTTTGCCTACGTAGGCATCCCTGATGATGTCCGGTTCAAATATATTGCCAAATACGAATCAATATTGGATGAAATCGTTAAAGTTGAACCGGAGTTTAAACCTGAAAAACTGATCGATCGCCTGACAGCGCCAGGGAGCACGCAAGAAGCCCTTAACCGACCAGCTGAGTTAGCCAAGAAGCAAATTTCAATAGACAGAGCAAGGCAAATCAGAATCGCTGAGTATGAGAAACAGAAATACTGGGAAACGCATCCAGAAGAATATACTGCATACTTGGAAGTAGAAAAACGAAAAAAGGAAGAGGAAAAAGCCCGGGCGTTGGCTGAAGAGCAGCGTAAAGCGGAGGAACGAAAAGCACGCGCTCTAGCAGAACAAAAGCGCAAACAAGAGCTGTTTGAAGAACGCAAGCAAAAACTGCAAAAAGAGATTGATGACCACAATCTCAAACTCGAGAAGCTAAAGCGTGAGACTGGCAGGGAAATCGAGCGTCTGCAAAAAGAGCGCGAGAGCCTGGGCTTCCTGGCAATGGGCAAAAAGAAGGAGATTGACCAGAAGATCCTTTCCCTGGAAAAACAGGTTTCCGACTTTGCGGCCAAGACTGAGGTGCTACGCAAAGAGTTGAAAGATCTCAAGCCGTAAGAATTAACCTTCATTGATGTTGTTAACCAAAATTCGCCGATAATTTCTACCGGTGAATTTTGGCTTCGGTTGACTCCCTCACTTTAAACTCCCACAGGTCGAAGTCACATTTGGAAGCCTACGGTCTCATCACTTGCAGGTCCTAAGGGAAGGCTGCGCTCTCAGGAGAGCTTACGAGAATAGGAGATCAGATATTAAAAGTGCCCCTGGCGTGATTCGAACTCCCAACCGATTGACATTTTCCCCCGTCTAGTGCACCCTGACGGATGTGCTGTGCAAGGGTTCGAAGTCAGAAAACCAATATGGGAGACCTTCGGTCAAAACCCTCGCAGGTCAGGAGACCTTGCGAGAACAAGAATCAAAGTGCCCCCGGCGTGATTCGAACGCGCAACCGTCTGACAATTGCCCCGTCTAATGGGGTTCGAAGTCACATTCAGAGACCTTTGGTCCGATAGCGTACGCGGTCTGGAGACCGGCACGATCGATTCTGTCATCACGAGCTTCTTTTGCGCCTGTGCCCGCGAAG
>DNCV01000067.1 GCA_003484395.1 Dehalococcoidia bacterium | reverse complement strand
CAGGCCACATCCGCGCCGTTCGAAACGACGGATTCGCCCACGCGCACGAGGACTTGATAATTGTAAAGCGCGCCGGCCGAGGACCCCGATATCCTGAACTGTTTCCTGTAAAGGAACCCGGAAAGCGCAGGCTCGCCGAAAGTCCCGGCGATGCCGTTGGTGGTCGTGAAGGCCAGAACAAATTTTGAAAGGACCGTCTTGGCGCCCAGGACCGCTTTCCATTTGAGCGTCTCCCCCCTGGCAAACCCCGAGACGAGAGGAACGCCGTTGACGACAAGCGAATAGTGCAGACCCCCATCGGCGCTCACCCAAACGGCCGCAGGACCTGTTGCGTCCCACGTAGCTGTCACAGACGCAATCGTGCCTTTGACGGAAACGGACGGACTGATGTATGCCGTATTTTCAGCAATATCCGGAAGAAAGAAATCACCTGTGCCATCACTGCACCAGGTATAAGGAGAGCTGAGGGCGAAGTTATCGTTATTTGCGGCGTTTGCGTTTAAAGGAAGAAGACTCGAGAAAACAAGGGCGGGTAAAACAAAAAATAACCAAAAGCCTATTCGGCTTTTGATTTCACTTAGAGAGAGAGAGAGAGAGAGAGAGAGAGAGAGAGAGAGAGCCTGCAGCTGATTAAATACGTTGAGCCTTCGCCGTATCTTCATCACACATCCCTCCCTTTCACAACTTTACAACGTTTATTCAACGTTGCTTTGCTTCCAATATAACAAGTTAAACAAAAAAATCAAGAATTATTAGTTAATTAACTCGATCTTCCACCAGATTTTTGAAATTCTTATCGCCTGTTTTGTCAAAAAAAATCAGCATCTTTCCCTACCCATTATTTTTATGCCCTGCCTCTTGACAACTCCTGATGATCCCCTCGACAGACCAAACGCTCAATCAAACCGTCGATATTTATTATTTTTGAGATTTAACCTTATATCTTCCAACGACTTCCAGTCATTTCAATATCCTACGATCAAAACAAGCTGCCTGCATCCAGCATAAATATACAACAAAACCAAAGCAGGTAGCAATGGGTATTAGTACTCTTTTGCGTTGCACATTCTACTCTACCAAAAAATCAAGAACCGCGTTTGCAGCCAACAATAAATCTGCAAACCTGAAACCCCACGGTCTTGCCCTTCGGGCAGCCCCCCGTGGGGTGACGTCCCTTGTTCATCTTCGGGCAAAAGCCCGTGGCATTCCGACAAGGGGATTAAAAATAAAACCTCTGCCGATAACTGCGGCAGAGGCCATATTTATACAGAAACCTATCCCTTGCTGACTGAGTTTACCTCGCCTCGGCTTTAAAAGGTTAAATAGGACGTCATCATCGCTCTGCCCTTTTTTCAGTGATCAGCAAACTAACTAAAGAGGCTTCCAGGCTTCCGAAATTAAATGGCTTCATCAGATAGTCAGCCGCACCAAGAGATCTTGCCTGTTCCATGACCTCGGAACTGACAAGCCCTGTGCTCATGATCACCTTGATATTCGGGTTGATTTCCTTGATCCGCTTGAGCGTCAAAAGGCCATCCATGCCCGCCAAGGAAATATCCAGGAGGACAAGGTCAAAAGTCTTCTGTTTGATTTTTTCCAGACACTCTTCTCCGCTCAAGGCGACATCAGCGGCAAACCCCCTCCTGCGCAAGAAATTAGCCACCGTTTCCCTGCCTTCTAGTTCATCATCGACAACGAGGATTTTTCCACGTATCGCTATGCCTTCGGGTTTAATATAGCTTTGTTGATTCAATACAGAAATAATTTTTTTAATGATGCAGGGGTCCTGGAAATCCTTGGGAAGATAGGCGCTGATATCTGATTCTCTTGAGACTTGTTCGGGATCCCGGCAAGGGCCGGAGGATGGATTGAAAAATACGATGATTTTTACGTCTTTATCGAATATTCGAATTTTTTTAACGAGGGAAAAACCGCAAAATTCCCCTTCCTGCTCAGCAAGAATGATCAGGCCGGGGCGTTCATTCTTCAATAAATCAAGGATCACGGAGCCGGAGGCGACCGTGTGCACGCCCCACCCAAGCTCTGAAATCAACTCATAAAGAAAAGATCTCGCCTTGATATCTTCATCAAAAATGAAAACTCTCTCCATAGTGAGTATGGCTTAACATATTTCTCCAAAGAAATCAAGGATTTATTTTTGCCCGACTTTTCAAATACTCTTTTCTATCGACGGAAAAAACGGTATAAATTTAATCCTCCACAATCGGCATAAATAGTGAACAACGTCACCATACGGCATCTTTTGACGCATGACTTTGATCATGCGGGACCGCAGAACAGAAACCAACCATACCAATATCATCCCGCAGCTCTTCTCTTGCCTTTCTCTCGGGCCTCCTAAATTCCGGCTCCGAACATTCCGGCTTCTATCTCCTGCATGGCAAGAAAGATTTCGCAGCCATGACAATCAGATTTTACGCATTCTTCGCATTGCATTTGCAACTCGTCGAATTGCGCCTGCTGGATCATTTCTTTTTCAGGTTGCTCCGCAAGGAATTCTCTCTTTTTTTCACCGATTTTTGCAAAATCGACTTCCGGCAGATCGATGATCCTAAGCCGCACCTGCATATAGCCAAACGCACCGCATGGCAGTTTTACCCTTTTGGTGCAGATGCTTCCTTCGGAATTCGAAAGAACTATGGAATACTGATATAAATTCCGCGCGTGGGCATCATCCTGGCTTGAATGAAATGCGCCCATATCGTGATGGGAATGGATGATCCCGTCGCCGCCTAACTCCTCTTTAAATCCGCACTCAACAGAAGTGACTTCCTGTTTTGGAATCTTAAAACTTGTTATGGTATTATCCTTGACCCAAAATATCGCTCCCCACTCCCTCTTCCCCATGCGTTGCGAAATAAACAGCCACTGGCTCCAAATAGACCAGGGAATATTCAAGATCTCTTCGTTCGTCTTATCCGAACACCATCCGCAGTCAGTATAATTTTTGATATTGACGTTTAAGATATTACTTGCATTGTTTTGGCTATTATTCATCTTATGGCCTCCTGTGATTGACTTTTGTCCATTGCTTAAGAGCTTCTTTCAATTCTTCGCTGACAATCTCTCCTGACTTGATCTCTTCTATCGTTTCTTTCAGCCAGTCTTCTTTTTCTTCCGCGATTTTTTCGTCAAGATCGCCTTGCGTATATTCCTTGTCACAGTCTGAGCAGTGATCTTCCGGATCCACCCTGTTACAGTCGTCGCAATGATTACAATCGTCACAATACCCATAACCGCTTGGAAGATAGTCATCAATATGGTCTGTGATGTAATCTTCACGTTCCTGCTTAGCCTCATCCAGGATCTTCTCAGGGACAAAGGAAGAATGCTGTATGTGCAGCTTGCCCAAATCTTCCATCAAAGACAGCCGCTTATACATCACCGAAGCGACGCCGGCTGCGGATGCTATTGCCGCCGGCACAACCCAAGAAGGGGTGAACGTATAGCCTTGCTGTCCTTCAACTTCCTTAAAGGACAGCGGAAAGGCCCTGGAGACGTTCAAAATTGTGCCGTCATAACCTATCCTCTGATAGATTAAGTCGTTCTTCTTACAGTAAGCGCAGATAAGCTGCTGGCTTTTCAGATTATCCGTACAGCAGAATACTTTCCCGCGCAGGACCTGACAGTCCGAATGTTTTTCGATACGCATATCGTGGATTTCGATCCGCGTGGATTTCCTGATGCCCGAAAGGATCTCTTTTAAAACCTCAATCTTTTTCTTTCCCACATGCCGCTCTTCCAAAAGCAGCCTGTTCAGATTGGATATCTCGATGATATCGCGGTCGATCAGGACTAATTCTTCAACCCCGCTCATCGCCAGAAACACCGCGGTCCAGAACCCTGTGCCGCCGCACCCTATGACTGTAGCAATTTCCGGTATGTCTAGTTGGTCGATTAACTCCTGACGGCTGTAAATAGCTCCTTGAGGCATTGTTTCTTCTCCTATTTTAATAATGGTTCGATTAATCTAGCGTCCAGCAGGCTCCTTGCTTTAATCTCAGGGCTTTTGGACTTATCAGACAAGATATCTTTAAGGACAGAATATCCTTCAGGTAATATCACGGTGCCCAGAGACGTCAGGTTAATGAGCCTGAAGGACCTGATGACCTCCAGTGCCATTGCCTTGAGCGCTTCAAGCGAATTGAGGCTCGCGTTGTTAATCTGGAGGTCTCCTGTGCAGATCTTTCGGCCAACGTCCATATTATTCATGGCCAGATAATGGCAGCCGATTTCAGGTTCTGAAACAAAGTCGCAAAAATCCCCGGCCTGGTCATACTCGCCGTAGAGCGTGAAAGACCCATGCTTGACGGGGGTTTTGAGCAGATAGGTGTTGTGGCCATCGTAGAGTTTGTCGATCACAAGAGGGCCCACGTAGGCTTCAACGTGGAAAAAGTCGTTTTTAACACAACACCTGTAGTCTCCTTTGAAAGGGACTTTGAACGTCTGCTCTTTCAAATTCTCCACAAACTGGCGCCAGGAGTCGTCAATGCTTTCGATGACTTTAGATGCCGGTTTTGCGTTATGTATCAATTTTTCATCAATCATTTTTGCGCCTTGAAAAATAGGGAAAGAGGGGAAACGCTCCCCTCTTTCCCGTATCTTTGTCTCCTTTCTTAGCCTGCCTTGACGTATCTTTGCACCTCGATTTCGTGATCCGCAAACGTCTCTGGCAGATCAGCCGTTGACGCCACCTCAGCGCCGTCAACCAGGATCGTGAAGGAATCAATACCCTTCTCCTCAAGAAGCCTTTTTAAGGTATCCTTGACGGAATCAGAAGCATTGACGCTTATCTCTTCTCCTGCGACTTTAACGGTGGTTTTCCCGTTCAGATCGTTTAATTGCATAGTATTCACCTCCTCTCTTTAATGTTCACTCGGCAGTATCAAGACGCCGTTTTCAAACCACAGCTCAACCTTTTCGAGCGGAAAATCCGTCCAGTCGATCTTCTCTTCAAAAAGCTTGTGATAATTACCGTCTTCACAAACAAGTGTGGCTGAACGATCCTCGCGCACAGCCAGTTTCCAGACCCCGAACTCCTGTAGCTTCACCTTTGCCCGGGTTATAAACAGGATCTTGTCCACAAGCCAGTAGGCGCCACCTTGTTCAGCCACATATTGCACGCCGTCCGTATAAAGATAGCCGCTCAAA
>DNCV01000084.1 GCA_003484395.1 Dehalococcoidia bacterium | reverse complement strand
GTGACATATTCACTGGACAACAACAACATGATCTTACCCGCATGATCTTACCCGCAACAAGCTCAAAACTGATACAATCTATTATACTATCTCCAGCGAGATATGTACGTTATGGAAACATCAAAAATAGCAGTCGTTGAAGACGATCCAACTTTACGCGATGTGCTTGCTTATAATCTGCACAAAGAACACTATGCTGTCGTTTCAGCAGCCGATGGCGTTGAAGCAATCGACCTTATCCGAAAAGAGAAACCGGCCCTCGTCATACTCGATATTATGCTCCCCAAGCTCGATGGACTGGAGGTTTGCCGCATTCTCAGACAGGAATCGTCTGTTCCAATCCTTATGCTGACAGCGAAAACGGACGAGATTGATAAAGTAGTGGGATTGGAACTGGGCGCTGATGATTATGTCACCAAACCATTCAGCATCCGCGAACTCATGGCACGCATAAAAGCCATGTTGAGACGTGCCGGCGTAACACATCAGCCAAAAGCGCTGTCTTCAGAACCAATAAAGAATCTTCTTAAAACAAAAAACCTTGAAATCGATCTCGGCAGACACAGGGTTACACGGGGAGAATCGGTTATAGAACTAAGTCCAAAAGAATTTGACATGCTGTCTTTCTTGCTGCAACATAGAGGACAGGTGATAACTCGAGATCAATTGCTGGAACATATCTGGCATTACGACTATGCAGGAGATAGCCGCACTATCGACGTTCACATTCGATGGTTGAGACAGAAAATCGAAACAAATCCCACAGATCCGAAGTATATCATCACCGTGCGAGGTGTCGGCTATAAATTCGCCGAGTAGTAACTATGCGTAATCGTCTCTTCTGGTTAATTCTAACAACGATAGTGATTGCAGCCCTGTTGCCGCCGTTGGGGCTCGCTGTCTATATAACATCATCGCAAAACGCAAAGGATTTTTTCATCAACAACACAGGAACGGTTCTGACAATATGTATATTTGCAGCCGCAGCAATTGCTATACTCGGGGCTTTACTGTTATGGATAAAGATAATCAGGCCGATTAAGAGGCTTGCCGGAATAATAAACTCCTTACATAACGGCGAGACAGTATCAAAACCCATTAAAACAGCAAGAAACGAGATAGGCGGTCTCATCAGCGCATTTAACAGGCTGCATAACCAAAACCAGATACAGCTCAATCTCAGCATAAAGGAACGTGACAGATTGTCCGTAATGCTCTCATATATTAACGACAGCATCTTTATCATCGATGAAAATCGCAGGGTTTTAATGATGAACAAAACGGCAGAAACGCAGTTTCAAATGCGTGATACCGTACATGAAAACAATAAGACGCTGATCAGAATAGTACGGGATTACGAAATAGATAATCTCGTCAAGAAATGCATTGCCGAAAACAGACAGCAAACAGGGTTTGTGGAACTGCAATCTCAAAACAAAATAATCAGCGTAAGCATCATGCCGCTTTCGGAAGAAAAACGGTTCATAGTTCGAATTCAAGATCACACTGAACTAAAAAAGTTGCAGACCGTTCGTCAGGATTTTGTTGCCAATATCTCTCATGAATTGCGCACACCCGTTGCCTCCGTCAAAGCGCTGGCAGAGACTTTACATGATGGCGCAATCAACGATCCCAATATCGCCCCAGACTTTTTAGGCAGAATCGTTATCGAGACGGATAAACTATCACAGATGATCGAAGAACTCGGTGATCTGTCGAAAATCGAAAGTGGAAACATTGCTATCGAGCGGAAGCCCACTGACCTTGCCAAGATCATTAATCGCGCTATGGAACGGCTCACCGCACAAGCGGAGAGGGCAGGTGTGCGCATAGAAATACAGAGCGCACACGTGCTGCCGCCGGTGCTTGCGGATCATCATATTGAGCAGGTTATCATCAATCTCGTTCATAACGCTATCAAATTCACTGCTGCAGGCGGCAAAATCATAATTGCCTCAACGGTACAGGATAACAGCGTAACCATTTCCGTTACGGATACCGGGATCGGCATAGCCGAGGAAGACATCCCGAGGATATTCGAACGTTTCTACAAAGCGGATAAGTCACGCAGCGGCGGAGGTACCGGATTGGGATTGTCCATCGCCAAACATATCATCTCCGCATATGGTGGTATGATCTGGGTAAAAAGCATTGAAGGAAAGGGGGCGACCTTCTATTTTTCTCTGCCCATGGCTATCTGAGCGCCACAGGCGAAACCTTAACACAATTTTAACATCAGCTTAAGCCAACCTTTACAGTTGACTGTTACACTGAGAACGGGAAGAGAAAAATCCACCCGAATAACAAACTGTAAAGGAGCATTATGTTAAGTACATACAAACCAAAAATGCAGAGACCGGTTCAGGCAATATTCATAGCGCTCACACTACTTTTTACTGTACTATTCACAAGCTGTTCTACGCAATCATCAATGCCGTCAACAACATCAACGCTCAGCGGTTCCATCAAGATTATCGGTTCGAACACAGTCACTCCCATCAGTACGATATGGGCAGAGAATTTCATGAAAGCGAACCAGAAGGTGAGCATCGCCGTCAGCGGCCCAGGCTCCGGCGTCGGCATAGCTGCACTTATCGACGGCACTACCGATATCTGCCAGGCATCACGCCCCATGACAACTGCTGAGATCGATAAGACGAAGGCAAACGGGCGCACAGCAAACGAGATCATCATTGCCTACGACGGTCTCGCCATCGTTGTCAACAAGAATAATAAAGTAAACGATCTCACCATCGAGCAGTTATCGGACATCTACGCCGGCAAGATAACGAACTGGAGCCAGGTTGGCGGTGATAACGCATCGATCGTCGCTCTTTCACGCGACAGCAACTCCGGCACACATGTATTTTTTAAGGAGCATGTCGTACAGATGAAAGACAAGAAGGCAGAATACGGAGCACAGGTGCTGTTCCTTCCCTCGACTGAATCGGGCATCACCGAGGTTTCCAGTAATAATAAGGCAATCTTTTATGCAGGGTTGGGCTATGTAAGCAAGGATGTAAAGGTGCTGGGCATCAAAAAAGATACCTCTGCAACTGCAGTTCAGCCCAGCATTAAAACGGTTCATGATAAATCGTATCCGGTATCGCGCCCGCTGTTCTTCTACACGGACGGCGAACCGAAAGATGCAGTGAAAGCGTTCATTGATTACGCAAAATCGAAAGAAGGCCAGCAAACCGTGGAGGATTTGGGATTCGTGCCGCTGCCATAGTAAAAACAGCCGGGCATCGCCTGCTCCGTCTCAAAAGGCAAAAGAGACAGGCGATGATTTCCGCTATAATATGTGAAAGTACGATAACACGATGCAAGACCATACAATTATTTCCAAAGCACATTATCGAGCCGGTCTCAGGGTGAGAGAAAAAGTCATTGAACTCTTCATTCTGTGCAACGGTATTCTCGTCGTCGCCGTCCTTATCGGCATCCTCGTCATGCTGCTGATCGAGGGCATACCGGCGTTTTCACAGACTTCGGTATGGGATTTCTTCACCGGCACAAAATGGTATCCCGTCTCCAATCCTCCAACGTTCGGTATCTTTACATTTTTCATTTCGACAATCGTCGTCACCGTCATTGCCACAATACTCGCAATACCACTAGGGGTCGGCAGCGCCATCTACCTGGCAGAGATTGCGAAACCAAAAATCAGAGAGACTGTTAAACCGCTCATCGAGTTGCTCGCCGGTATTCCCTCCATCGTTATGGGCGTCATCGGCCTGGCGCTGGTAACCACGGTAGTACGGGAAGCATTTAATCTGAATACCGGGCTTTGTGGGCTCACAGCCGGTATCATGCTTGCATTTATGAGCGTTCCAATCGTTGTGAGCATATCAGAGGATGCACTATCCACGGTGCCGAAAGAATTCAGGGAAGCTTCATATGCCCTCGGAGCGACGAAGTGGCAAACAATAATTCATGTCTGTGTACCAGCAGCGTTATCAGGTATCACAGCAGCTATCATGCTTGGCATCGGGAGGGCTATCGGTGAAACCATGACGGTGCTGATGGTCGCCGGCGGAGCCATAGCGTTAAATTTCTCACCACTCGAACCAATGCGTCCGATGACTGCAGTCATTGCTGCTGAGATCAATAATGCAGTAAGAGGCGGCGCTCAGTATCATGCACTCTTCGCTATTGGGTTAGCACTATTCATCCTGACGTTCTTTGTCAATTTTGCCGCTGATCAGGTACTGGAACGCCAGAGACGGAAATTTGCGCGATGATCACAGTAATGAGCGCACAAAGCAAACGACACAACAGAACAGAGCCGATTGCCTTCTTCATCCTCGGCCTGTTCACGCTTATCATCGTTTCTCCGGTTATATTTATCCTTGTTTACATCCTCATCAACGGCATCGGAGCAATAACCTGGGATTTCCTCACTCAAATGCCGTCGATGGCAGGAAAAGCCGGCGGCATTTTCCCGGCAATAATCGGAACATTTTACTTAATGCTGGGCACACTTCTCTGTGCGCTCCCTATCGGCATGTTCGCAGCGCTTTATCTCACCGAGTATGCCCGCCAAAACCGCCTGGTTAAAATCATCAACCTGACCATAGTCAATCTGGCTGGAGTTCCGAGCATTGTCTATGGTCTGTTCGGTTTGGGATTCTTCGTTTTGACCATGAATATCGGCATGTCAGTACTGGCCGCCATTCTCACCCTGTCATGCCAGGCGCTGGCAATGATGATAGCCTCATCGCGCGAGGCAATTGTTGCCGTGCCGCGAGAATATGGAGAGGCAAGCCTTGCGCTTGGTTCAACAAAATGGCAGACGATTCGGCATATTGTGTTGCCGCAGTCGATGCCGGGAATCATAACAGGTGCAGTGCTGGCAATCAGCCGCGCTGCAGGAGAAACCGCGCCGATTTTAACAGTTGGCGCAGCGTTTTATCTCCCCGCACTGCCACAATCTCCATTTGACCAGTTTATGGCGCTCGCCTACCATCTGTACACTGTAGCTGCCAACGTCCCCGGGATATCAAAAACGACAATCTGGGGAGTTGCTCTGGTATTGATCGCGGTAGTACTCATCTTTGACATCGGAGCTATCATTATTAGAATGAAAGCCCGTCAGCGGAGGCATGAATAGTGAACGTCAATAGCACAGCGACAGCAAACAACAAAATTAAAATGTGCGCACGCAGTGTAAATGTATTTTATGGCACGATGCAGGCACTAAGAGATATTACTCTTGATATTCCGGATCGCACCATTACCGCGATCATCGGCCCATCCGGTTGCGGCAAATCCACTTTCCTGCGGCTATTCAACAGGATGAATGATCTTATCATAAATGCGCGGGTGGAAGGCGATATCAAACTTGATGATATGGCTATCTATGCCGGTTCTGTAGACGTCGTTGATCTGAGACGCAGGGTTGGTATGGTTTTTCAAAAGCCGAACCCGTTTCCGATGTCTATTTTCGATAATGTCGCTTATGGACCACAAAGACAGGGCGTTCAGAAAAATGAACTGCCCGATATCGTGGAGAATAGTTTAAAACAGGCAGCGCTCTGGGATGAGGTGAAAGATAAACTTCATCAATCGGGCTTATCGCTTTCAGGAGGACAACAGCAACGCTTATGCATTGCCAGGGCGCTGGCAGTTGAGCCTGAAGTCATCCTCATGGACGAACCGTGCAGCGCGCTTGATCCGATCGCCACACTGAAAATCGAAGACCTGATGCGTGAACTTGTGAAGGACTACACCATTATTATTGTCACGCATAATATGCAACAGGCGGCACGGGTATCGGATGTCTCGGCATTTTTCTGGATGGAACCGGACAGAGCCGGCGTACTTGTTGAATACGGCCCAACGCCGCAAATGTTCAGCCGTCCAAAGGATAAACGAACGGAAGGTTATATTACCGGCCGATTTGGCTAAAGGAGTGATCAACATGACGAGAGAAAAATTTCAGCAGCAGCTTCAGAGTCTCCATGATGAGGTGCTCAATATGGGCAGCATGGTGGGCAAGGCAATTATGCGTTCCGTTGAGGCGCTGAAACAAAGAGATGTAGAACTCGCAAAGAAAGTCATCGACGATGATGATCTCATTAATAAAAAACGTTTCGAGATCGAAGAGATGTGCGTTCAGTTGATGGTAACACAGCAACCCATGGCCTGCGATTTACGCGCTATTGTCTCAGTTTTCAGCATTATCATCGATCTGGAACGAATTGGTGACCACGCTGCCGGCATCGCAAAAATAGCCATTATGATAGGACAGGAACCGCCGTTAAAACCGCTCATCGATATACCGCGTATGGCAATTAAAGTAGAGGATATGCTGAAACGCAGCCTTGATTCCTTTATCAACCGCGATGCAGAAACTGCAAAAAAAATACCCGCCGAAGATGATGAAGTAGACAATCTGTACAATCAAATATTCAGAGAACTGATATCGTTCATGGTGGAGGATCCCCGCACCATCACACGAGCCACCAGGCTGCTGTGGGTGGCACATAACCTTGAAAGAAGCGGAGACCGCGTCACCAACATCTGTGAACGCGTCGTCTTTATCGTCACCGGAAAAATGGAGGAAATAGGAGCATCAAAATATTAACAAAACAATGTAACGCCTGGACATGATATATCGTCTGAAATATCACAGCCTATTGATTCTGCCTGATTCTCATGTTCCCATAACAATCAAGGAAGGTATGTTAGAAAGTATCATTCAAATATGAGGGTACGGACTAATTTGCTTTCAACACCCTGATGCAGACATCGGCAGTACATAAGAATTCCTCTGATTTGTGTATGAAAAGCAATCTGGTTGTGTTCAAATATTGAACGCTACTGCATGAACAGGTATAATCGCTGGTGCTAAAAAGCAAACTTTTGAAGCCCAATAACGTTGGCTGGTCAAATGGAGGAATTCGTGGCTACCGATATTGAAGACATAAGGAAGAACAGCAAGCTTCTCATTAATGCCATTCCGTATAACGTCGATGATGCGGAATTCATGAAACCGGGCAAAGGCCGTGCCATCTACAGATTGAAGCTGCGCAATTTGCAGGATGGCAGCGCTTTCGAGCGAACTTTTCATTCCGGAGAAAAAGTCGACGAGGTCAGCGTTACCAGTCAGGAAATGCAATACCTGTATAAACAGGACGATCATTATATATTTATGAATACGGAAACATTCGAGCAAACCTTTCTCGATGAAGCATTGATAGGCAACAAAAAAGGATTTCTTAAGGACGGAACCATTGTCAACGTGCTTCTTATGGGGGAAAAGACACTTGATATTACATTGCCAAACTTTGTTGAACTGAAGGTAATAGAAAGCGCCGTCTCAAATAAAACCGATACCGTCACCAGCCAGGCCAAGATGGTCGTCCTGGAAACAGGTGTGAGCATCGGTGTACCTACTTTTATCAAGGAAGGCGATATCTTAAAAATCGATACCCGCAGCGGCTCCTATGTAGAGCGGATCACTGCAAAGAAGTGACCAACACAGACGAAACCGAACGCCAACGCCTTGCCCGAATACGACCCGGATTAGAGAAAAGAGCCAACATCTATCGGATCGTACGATCCTTTTTTTGCGACCGTGGATTTCTCGAAGTCGAAACCCCTGTTCGTGCCCCGACAATCGCTCCTGAACTGCATATTGAACCATTCGAGAGCGAAGGCTATTTTCTTTCCACCTCACCGGAGCTCTACATGAAGCGTTTGCTTTCCGCCGAATACGAAAAACTGTTCCAGATAAGCCATTGCTTTCGCAAAGATGAAAAAGGCAAACAGCACAACCCCGAATTTATCATGCTGGAATGGTACAGGACGGGAGGCGATTACATGCAGATGATCGATGATACCGAGCAACTGGTAGTTCACATCGCCGATACACTGCATCTCGGCATGCACATACCCTATCAGGGTCATATGATTGATATTACGCCTCCATGGCTGAGAGTAACGGTCAAAGACGCATTCATGAAGCATACTGGTTGGGACCCTGTCACTGCCGGCGATCTATCGAACTTCGATATTGATCTGGTCACCAAAATTATGCCGGCTTTTCCCATGAACAGGCCTATTATCCTGATGGACTATCCTGCATCAATGGCTTCGCTTTCCAGAATCAATTCCTCAAACCCCCAGGTTGCGGAACGCGCCGAAGTATTCATCGGGGGGATGGAACTGGCTAATGCATTCAGTGAATTGACCGATCCTGACCAACAACGAAAAAGATTCCAATCTGAAATAGAGCAGATTTCTAAAGAACGCAGCCGCACTCATATCATGCCGGAAAAATTTCTCGATTCTCTGATGTATCTGCAGCCATGTGGAGGCATCGCACTGGGCATTGACCGTTTAATCATGTTGTTCAATGACACAAACATCATCGATGACGTCGTTGCTTTCCCCGAAGCATAACCGTCTGCAAGTACTACAGTCAGAATCCGGTTTTTGTATAGTAACCCGCCTCAAAGAGTGATACAATCTCTCATAGTAAGGATAATTTAACTAAAATATGGTAGAAATATTCTGATGAAATCATGAAAGATGTTTCTGGAGGGAGCGCTGCTGAGCTAAGGGAGATGACAGGATCCAGAGTCGCGATACATGACGGAGATGCCCCAGCCCTCTCGGGGGAAACGAAACTCAAAGAGGTGAAAGGGATTTTGTCCCACATCTTCACGCTGATGAGCAAAATCATGAAATTCCGCCTGGTCAAGCCAGATTTGCTTCTGAAGGAAGGTGATGAGATAGGTGGCTTCAGGGTAACACATACGCCGGGACATACTGCGGGGCATATCTGCCTTTACCGGCCGGGAAATTTCCTATTTGCCGGCGATGCGCTCAGGAGCGATAAGAAGGGTAACCCAAGAGCAATGTCTAGAGTTATGACGATCAACATCGGTGAGGCAGAGGAATCAGCAAGAAGGATAGCCGGGCTGGAGTTCGATATCCTTTTGCCGGGTCATGGCACTCCAGTAATCCACGACACTTCCAAAAAGGTAAGGCAGTACTGGGACAGATTAATTTGATGCTGGCCTTGTTCCTAGCCCTGGGGCGGCGGCAGGAGCATTTTTGAGTCCCAGGTTTCTGGGTAAAATAAAAACTCTCACCTTAGAGAAAGTTTACGTACCATTTTTCATGGTGATGGTCATCACTCTGGGAGTGGTTATGATTTTATGGTAAGACGACAGGATACAAACAAGTAATGAGGAGATTTGACCGTTTCCGAGAGAACAAAACGCTTGCCATCCTCTGTATCGAGGTGACGTTTGTGATGATGGGGATAGGGCTGGTAAGCCCTATCCTCCCGCAGTATGCCCGCACCTTTGGGGTCANNATATCACCATGGTCGGGCTGCTCATTACCGTCTTCGGGGTAGCGCGAATACTGGTTGATATTCCGGCAGGAAGGCTGACCGACAGCCTAGGGCGGCGTCCTGTTTTGATTAGCGGTCCTCTCATACTGGCTGCTGGGTCGATAGGCTGTGGGCTAGCGAGCAATTACTGGATGCTTCTGGGTTTTCGCTTCATCCAAGGTATAGGCTCGGCAATGTACACCACGGCGGCAATGGTCATGCTTGCCGATAT
>DNCV01000081.1 GCA_003484395.1 Dehalococcoidia bacterium | reverse complement strand
ATCAACTATTTACTATCGTCCTGTGCTCTTTCTGAAAACGTTTAAACAGCATCAGTACACCCAGCAGTAACGGAAAAAAACCAGGCAAAATGGAGTCATTAAACGGCCAGATAAAAAGAAGCAGAGACGTTACGAGAAGTATAACAGCGCTGCTTATTCCCGATTTTTTCGTGATAAGCATGATGATTCCACCGGCACACAAGCCCCCGATGAACCACGGCCAAAAGATCAATCCGCAGAGAACCCCTGCCATCACAGTAGCGCCTAAACCACCCTTGAATCCCAGAAATATAGACCAATCATGCCCTATCACAACTGCCAGAGCGGTAATAAACCAGATTGGCATTGAATCGGTCACCAGCCTCGCAATAAAAACAGACAGCAATCCTTTACCGATATCCATAATTACGGTGATTAAAAAAGGCAGCAGCTTAAATCTGCGGTATACAGCCGCAGCGCTGATTCTACCATCGCCCTCATTCCTGATATCAACGCCACGAAAACGGGCAATGATATACGATGACGGTATAGAACCCATAAGATAACCAAACGGTATCAGCAGCCAAGAATACAGAATCACTGCTATCTCCCTGTAATATGTTCCATCGTCTGAAACACCTTATTATAACAAGAAGTGAAACAAATGTAAGCAGAATGATAGATAATCTACAGGAGCGCTCCGATTTTTATCGCGAGAACTCACTTTTCTTGACACAAACCATATCAGCTTAGTAAACTGATTGGCAGTTTCGTCAAATCAGCTACATTAGAGATCGGAAAAACCGAAGAAAGAGGCAGAGATTGGTAGTACCACAGTATTCGAAAACAACACAGGTTACTATCAACGCAGACAAATGCAAAGGATGCAGATTTTGCATCTCGGTCTGTCCAAAGCACATCATCGAGCTGGCGTCCAATGTCAACAGTCATGGTTACATTGCCGCAGTAGTATCGGATGAGAAAGAGCGCGAGTGCACAGGCTGCATATTCTGCGCAATAATGTGCCCTGAAGCAGCGATCTCTATATACCGTGGAGATCAGCCCTCTGAATAATAGTCGATTAGTAACATCACGACGAACGCGGAGTACTTCCAGTGCCCGATAAAAAAATCCTTATGGGCGGTAATATCGCCATTGCTGAAGGCGCCATCCTTGCCGGCTGTCACGCATATTTCGGTTATCCCATCACACCCCAAAATGAAATCCTTGAACATATGTCTAAAAGAATGTCCGAGGAAGGTCGGGTATTTGTGCAAACGGAGAGCGAACTGGCTGCAATCAATATGGTTTACGGCGCAGCAGCCTCCGGCTGCAGAGCCATGACTTCGACATCCAGCCCGGGGTTCAGCCTGCAACAGGAAGGCATCTCATATATGTCAGGAAGTGAACTGCCAGGAGTTATCGTCAATGTTATGCGCGGAGGCCCAGGACTTGGAAACATCGGAGGCGCACAAGGTGATTATTTTCAGGCCACAAAAGGCGGCGGACACGGTGACTATAAAGTAATCACACTGGCGCCGGCATCAGTTCAGGAGATGATGGATCTGACCATGCTTGCCTTCGATCTGGCTGATAAATACAGGAACCCCGTCATTGTGCTTGCAGATGGCTTTTTGGGACAGGCAATGGAGCCGGTAGTAATAAGAAAAGCCGTTACAGCATTACCCGAGAAAAAATGGGCTGTTAGCGGAACCAAAGGTAGACAAAAAAATATCATTAATTCGTTTGAAATGGACCCCGCAGCATTCCCAGGTCGTGTCAAGGTACTGCTCGACAAATTCGATCGTATGCAAAAAGATGAGGTACGTTTTGAGGATATCAACCTTGAAGATGCTTCGATAGCGCTTATCGCTTACGGCAGCGCCAGCCGCGCCGCCCTCACCGCTATGAATTTGGCGCGAAGCAAAGGAATAAAAGTCGGTTTGCTGCGACCTGTTACCTTATTCCCTTTTCCATATAACGCCATCAAAAAGCTGGCAAATAAAATTGATAGATTTATCGTCGCTGAGCTCAGCGCCGGTCAACTCATCGAAGACGTCAGGATAGCAGCAGGGACAGAGATGAAAATAGATTTGGTCGCGCGTTACGGTGGAGCGCCGATGACAGCCGAGGACATAATAGAAGCAATCGAAAAAGCAATGTAACTTCCCGCAGGATGAAACGTATGACAGGTCTTGAATCACTGAAAACCGAATCTACACTGTACAGCAAACCGGAATCTCTGGCAGATCGCGCGACACATTATTGCGCCGGTTGCGGCCATGGCATCGTGCAACGGCTCATTGCTGAAGTTGTCGATGAGCTGAACATTTTCGATCGGGCTATTTGTGTCTCCTCCATCGGTTGTACCGTTACCTCATATAACTATTTCAATTTCGATGGACTTGAATCCGCCCATGGACGGGCCCCGGCGGTAGCCACCGCAATAAAACGATGCCATCCTAACCTTGTTCCATTTACCATTCAGGGGGACGGAGATCTGGCATCGATCGGTGTCGCAGAAATAGTGCATGTGTGTGCCCGAGGAGAAAACCTCACTATCATTTTCGTCAATAATGCAATCTACGGCATGACCGGTGGACAGATGGCTCCGACAACGCTCATCGATATGTACTCAACCAGCACGCCGGGCGGACGAAAACCTGACACATCAGGTTATCCTATTCGCATGTCGGAGATGTTGTCTACACTTGATGGCCCAGCCTATATCAGTAGAGTATCATTACATAACCCGGCTAATATCAGAAGAGCGAAAAAAGCAATCAAGCTCGCATTCAAGACACAGCTTGCAGGACTCGGTTTATCGCTTGTAGAAATACTCTCGCCCTGCCCGGTCAATTGGAAAATGGATCCGGTCAAAGCATTGGAGTTCGTCGCGGGAAAAATGACACAACAATATCCCCTTGGTGAATTTAAAATATCTGATGCTGCAGCCTTGTTAAAAAAGGATTTATAAACATGCTGGAAGAGATCGTTATTTCCGGGTTTGGCGGACAGGGTTTACTGGTGATCGGCCGCCTCCTTGCGGACGCAGGGATGATTGAAGACCGCAATGTAGTCTGGCTCCCATCGTACGGTGCGGAAAAACGGGGTGGAACATGCTCATGTCATATAACCATCTCCAATGAAAAAATCGGCGCGCTGTATATTAAAAGGCCAACCGCAGCTATCGTCATGAGTCCTTCAGCGCTGACAAGGCTTGAGCCATTAGTGAAATCGGATGGTATTCTCGTCATCAACAGTTCCCTTATCGCCGACAAAGTTGGTAGAAACGATATTCGCACTGTGTATGTCCCTGCCAATGAACTGGCCGCCGAAGTGAAAGACGATTCGGTTGCAAACCTGGTCGTACTCGGGGCGCTGATTGCGCATCAACCGATTACAGCAAGAGCTAGTATCATTACTGCCATAAATACACTATTCTCCAAAAGCGGCACAATGCTTGAAGCCAACACCAAAGCATTTCTCAAAGGGTATACGCAGGAATAAAGAGGGGTTACTCCTGCCGGACAATGCTCAATTCGTGAAGCAGCCCAAAGGCTGTCCCTGTCTCCCTCACAACACTCGCTTATTGGGTCAAAGCCTATAAGGAAGGCAAGCTGGGAGAAATCGGCAAGACACAGAAGCCTTTGACCGAGGTTGAGACGGAACTGGCCCGGATTAAGAAAGAACTGGTAGAAGTGAAGATGGAGCGGGACATATTAAAAAAGCAGTTGCGTACTTTGCCAAGGAGTCGCTGCGCGGTACGCGGCGATGAGGCAGATGCGGCTTCATTACCCCATACCGATCCTGAGTCGGATTCTAATAATCCCGAAGGGCAGAGTTCCACGGGCTATGCCCGTGGGTNNTATCTGGACATGGAGCCTATCGAACTGAATATCATATAGTATGGATAACTAAATATCGCCGCCGTATCCTGAATCCTGGGGTACAGGAATACATGAGCAAACTTTTAACGAAAGTAATAAAAGAGATGACCGGGTGTGAAGTAATAGAGAAAAATATACAGGTTGAGCATATACACATGGTGATGGTGATACCACCAAAATATGCAGTAAGTGATGTAATAGGAGAAATAAAGCAGTATACGGCGAGCAAGATAAGGAAAAAGTTTGCGTGGTTGGAAAAGGTATATTGGAAAGAGGTAGTGGTTTGGTCGCCGGGCTATTTTGTATCGACAGTAGGATTGGATGAGAAGCAAATTACTGAGTATGTAAAGTGGCAAGGGGAACAGGATTCAGGTCAAGCGAAGCTTGAACTGTAAAGTGCCACGGGCTATGCCCGTGGGTATCTACATGAGAACGGCAATACAGGATTTACTGCGCCAAATCACAAATTAAAGAAACCGTACGATTGGCAGGACCGGTTCACCGAACTCTATGCAACGTTTCTGTAATCTCTGCTCCGCATGTTGCAGAGCAGTTTCCTAAACCGATCACTGATTCCCTTTATCCTTATCGATGAGCCATCTCTCTATTTCGGAGGCTACATCCGATTTCTGGGCAACGGATTGAAGCAACTCATATATCTCACCGAATCGTTGTACTACATCCCTGGCAGACGTATGGCTTGCCAGAGACGCCATGGTAAGCTGGCTTGCCATGACCATAATGTTCTGCTTCTCAACTTGTCTTACCTGTTCTTCCTGAGAATCGCGCATGTGTTTGGCAACACAATTCATGACCTCTTCCTGCGTTAAATATTCCCGATTACAGAACGGACATTTCATTTTCGATATACCTCTCTTTCACTACCATAACTATATAAATTCATGAACCTACGCAGTGATATTCTGATTTTCGATGTTTTCAGGATTTTTCGCTAATGGAATTGTTATGGTAACATGCGTACCCTGACCCGGACTGGATTGAACTGCGCAACGCCCGCCAAGCAATCTGGTATGCTCTTTAATGCTGAATAGCCCGGCTCCCCGCCCGTTTTCCTGTATTCTGGTAAACTGGCCTGCATCGAAGCCCCTCCCGTCATCACTAATACGAAGCACCAGCTCATCATCATAGCGCTGCATGGATATTGATGCATTCTTTGCTTTTGAATGCTGAATTATATTGCCAATGACCCCCTGAACGACACGGAAAAGACGTGTTGCTATCTCTATCGGCAGATCCGCACCATCATATTCCAGATGAAAAGAGACCTCTATGCCTGATGGGATAACATTCGTTTCGACATAATGACGAATAGCCTGGATAATTCCGAGAGTATCCATGAATGGCGGACGAAGTGACTCAATCATCGAATTGAGCTCCATCGCTATTTCAGATGCCAGAGCATGGGATTGCTTAAGCTTCAGTTTAAAATCGATTTCGTCCGTTTCAATTTTCTCCGATACGGTCACAAGGCTTTGCAGTGTTGCAGCCAATGCTGTGATCTTATCGCTGGTCTTGTCCTGCAAGTTATTCGCAACTTTGCGCCGCTCTTCCTCCTGCGTTGTTATCACGCGTCGTGAAAGCTCACGATAACGCTCGCGTCCGCTTCGCAATTGCTCATAAAGATTCGCCTGCTCAATAGCCAGTCCCAGTTGATCTCCAATGGCCTGCAGCATCAAAAAATCCGATTTGCTGAATTTAGATTGCATCGTGTTTATCACATTGATGACACCAACAACATTTCCCCGCGCTCGAAGAGGAACGCTGATACATGAATGAAACCCTTCTTTGACAATGATGTCAGGATGGGCGGTTTCCGATTCCAATGTTACATCTTCAATCAGCATCGGCTGGCCGGTGAATGCTACTTTACCTGCAATGCCTTCACCCGAAATGAGCCTCATATGAGAAATGATCCTCGGGGAGAGCTTATGGTGAAGGTGGTAATACAACAGCCTGGTCTGCTTATCGAAGAGCATGATACCACCAACAGAATCCTTCATGATTTCAAAAATATTATCAAGCCCTGCTTTAAGGATTGCGTCAAGGTCACGAAGGCCGCTTATCGCTTTAGAGATACGACTGAGTGCGGAAAAGCACGCATACATCTCTCCTTCACTGATTGACCCAGCTTCACGTTTACTACTCTTACTCTGTCGGGGGCTAACGACATTCATAATTCTGCTCCTCTTGTAATTGAGTACACATGAAGAGACGCTATAGAAAGAGATTAAAAAATAGTCTTGTTTCTGACATAGTGTCAAAGACAAGACTAGCTGAATTTACCAGATTTTGCAAATCGTACCATGGTATAATTCTTTCATGATTGTTGACTTTCATACACACATCTTCTCTCCGACAATACAAGAGAAACGCGAGACGTTCTTGCAGCAGGACTGCTGTTTCCGCCTTCTCTACTCCCACCCAAAGGCAAAGCTTGCCACAGCCACCGATATCATCGCCAGCATGGATGAACATCACATCGATATCTCTGTGATAGTAAACCTGGGATGGACCAGCCATGAGCTCTGCGTTATGACCAACGATTATATCCTGGAATCCGTTGCCCGTTATCCAAAACGACTCACAGGATTCTGTGCCATTCAACCTCTCGCCGGAGATAACGCATTGAAAGAGATCGAACGCTGTGCTGCTGCCGGGGCACGCGGCATCGGCGAAATACGCCCGGACATGCAGGGCTTCTCTTTTTCGGATACAGCAATCATGCAGCCGGTAGCACAAACGCTCATTGAACGAAATATGATGCTGCTGACACATGCCTCGGAACCGGTAGGACATCAGTATGCCGGCAAGGGATCAATCACACCCGATACCATCTATCCTTTTATAACCAAGTTCCCCGAATTACGTATTATCTGCGCACACTGGGGCGGCGGACTGCCGTTTTATGCGCTGATGCCGGAAGTATGCGCCGCATTAAAAAACGTTTATTTCGATACGGCAGCAACCCCTTTCCTCTATAAACCTGCCATCTTTAAACATATAGCGGATATCATCGGCAGCGATCATATCCTTTTCGGCAGCGATTATCCCCTTATGCCGCCGAAACGGGTTTTAGACCAGTTGCCTGCATCCGGTTTGAGTAAAGAGGATATAGAGAAAATATGCGGCGCAAACGCACAAAAATTGCTATCGTTCTAACCTTCGGGGATCACCATGCCGACTGATACAAACAAATTATTACGGGCATTCATAGCAATTGAACTGCCGCAGGAACTAACAATGAAGTTACAATCCCTGCAGGAAGACATGAAACGATCAAACCCTGCCGGGGTAAAATGGGTGGAAGCCCATAATATTCACCTCACGCTTAAATTTCTGGATGCCATCAGCGAATCTACAATGAACCGGATAATCGATGCCCTCAAAGCCATCTGTCCGTTATACTCCCTGTTCAGCCTGGAAACAAGTACGCTGGGCGCATTCCCGAACATCCAACGGCCAAAAGTGTTTTGGCTCGGCTTGAACGGTAACCTGACTCCTCTGATAACACTGCAGAAAGCAATCGATGTCGGGCTTACGCCGCTCGGCTTTTCCCCAGAAAACAGACCGTTCTCTCCTCACCTTACGCTGGCAAGGCTTAGAGACGGCATAGCTCCTTCTGTTCAACGCGCCTTCGGTGACCTGATACTGAAAACCGGATGGCAAGGAGGAGAAACCTGGATAGTAAAAAAAATAACGCTGATGAAAAGCCAGCTTCTGCCGTCGGGACCTGTCTACAGCCGTCTCGCAGAAATAAGGCTGGGAAAATCTGAATACCCATTCTCCAATCTGCACGATTGAGAAATTTGCTACGCTTTCAGGATTAGGTGTATACTTAATAGAACATGGAGGAGGTGGAAAGTTGGAAAACAATTCTTTTCCCAAATGTCTTAAATGTAAGGTCGGTGACCTGGTACCGCTGTCAGATTTTGGCAGCCAGGGCGCAACAATCAAGTACAAGGCTTGGGTATGTACCAATCCGGATTGTGGTTTCAACCTGAAGATCAGGAATGGCGATATATATCTGAATGAGCCAATTTTGAGCGGCGTCAACCATACTGTCCGACCCCGGCAACCCTAACATTTCCGTTCCCAAAAATAACTCGAGCGTTTGCACCCTTGCCAATCAAACGCTACACAAGTAAAATCGTCGATTTTTTCTTTCCACGCAGTTGCGTTGGATGTGGAAAAGGAGGCGATTTTATTTGTGCCCGCTGCCGGAGTAATCTCCCTTATCTCCCTGACTCGGTCTGTACCAAATGCGGCAAACCGATCAGCGGGTATGACGTTTGTCCGTCCTGCAAAAGCTCGCGCGTTACAATCGATGGCATCAGATCGGTCTTTCGATTCGACGGAGTCATCAGAAAAGCTATTCACGTTTTCAAATATTCGCATGTAAAAGCGCTCGTCGATCCTTTTGCCGAGCTTCTCTATACCTATTTGCTCGCCCACCCCCTTCAGGGCGCTATCCTTGTCCCGGTTCCGCTGCACCGGGATCGTCTGAAAGCACGCGGGTATAATCAATCCGCGCTGGTAGCTCGAAAGCTCGGTATCTACATGAATTTTCCTGTCAGTGAAGATTGCCTGATACGAATAAAAAACAGCATACCGCAGGTGCAAACGATGAATGGAGAGGAACGAACACGTAACGTTGCCGATGCATTCAATTGCAGGGATGGACGACTGCAGGGTAAATATGTGATACTTGTAGATGATGTCTGCACCACAGGGGCTACACTGGATGCCTGTGCCGTAGCATTGAAGAAAAGCGGTGTTTCTTCGATATGGGGGATAACGATAGCCCGAGAAATTTAATGTACCCGCATATTTAATTAAAGGAGGCAGGTTTATGGAATTGCAGATAATTGGGAAAAACGGATTGAAACTCGGCGGTGAAGCCAGACAGTACGTCGAAAAAAAGATGACCAAATTTTCACGGCTGATTGTTGATAGTGAAGATGTGAAAGTCGAGATACGACACGAGAGAACCAAATCCAAACAGAATTCATTTATCGTCCAGGCAACCATCAGTCTTAAGGGCACATTTCTTAGGGCAGAAGAGAGAGGCGGTACCATTCAGGAGGCAGCCGATACTGTAGCCGAAGCGCTTGAACGACAGATCGAACGATATAAAACACGTCACCAGAAAAAAGCAAAGGGCAGTTCGACGGTACGCCAACTTAATATGGCACAAAAAAACGCTGCAGCGCCGACAGCAATGCCATCTCCACGTATCGTAAAGGTAAAACAATTCATGATCAAACGCGTAACAATAGAGGAAGCCATCGATCAAATGGAGCTTCTGAATCACGATTTCTTCCTCTTCGTCAACAACCAAAACAATGTGTTGAGCCTGGTGTATAGACGCAAAAGTGGCGATTACGGGATAATTGAACCGGCGATATCTCCTTAACTGCTATGAGTACCACAAAAGAAATAGATATAGGGGGGAAATTTTTAAAGCTCATGCTCGGAGATATCACCGGGCAGGATACCGATGCCATCGTTAATGCTGCCAACTCAGGGCTCATGGGCGGCGGAGGTGTCGACGGTGCCATCCACCGCGCCGGCGGTCAAGCCATCCTTGAGGAATGCAAAAAAATCGTGAGTAGAATTGGACGTCTCGAGACAGGAAAGGCAGTGATTACAACAGGAGGCAATCTTAAAGCGCGCTTTGTGATCCACACTGTTGGCCCCGTATGGAGAGGAGGCATGAATCGCGAACCTGAACTACTGGCCAGCGCCTACCGTGAATGTTTGAAGCTGGCAACCGGGTATAAACTGAAAAGAATCTCTTTCCCGTCAATCAGCACAGGCATCTATGGCTATCCCGTTGAGATGGCAGCAAAGATCGCTATTAAAGAGGTGATCTCATTTCTTAAAGATACTCCCACACCTTTGGAGGAAGTAATTTTTGTGCTGTTCGATTCGAGAACGTTGAGCGCCTACCAGAAAGCATTAGAACACAGTATTCCTTAAAGAAGGATTATAATGATGGACATGAGTGAAGCTCGGAAAGTCAAGCTGCTCTATACGGTTTTCGATACTGTACTCGGTACAATGGGTACCGTATGGTCATCTATCGGGATATTACGGGTCATTTTGCCGCAGGCATCGCGGGATGACGTCGTTCGATGCATCACGGCTATCGGTGACGAGTATGAGTTTTGCGCTGTCCCGCACTTCGGTGATCTCTCCGAACGGCTGCAACGATATCTTTACAGCGAACGCGTTGAGTTCCCTGACCCCCTCGATCTGGCAGGATCAACTCCTTTTCAAAGAGCCGTATGGAATATTACTCAAAGCATTCCGTACGGAAAAACACGGAGCTATAGCTGGATTTCCAATCAACTCGGCAAAGAACGGGCAGCACGGGCAGTCGGACAGGCGCTGGGCAGCAATCCCCTGCCGATTGTCATCCCCTGCCACCGCGTTATCAGCAGCGCAGGAGAGCTCGGCGGCTATACCGGCGGCCTCGATATCAAGAAACGTCTCCTCACTATCGAGGGATGTATATAAACAAGCAGAATATGTAAAGATGATACAACAAGCTGCTAACTTACTATTGCTAACTACGCGACGAAGGTTGAATGAGTAGCGTTATCGGAAAATTGAAAATACGCAGAGGGGTTATTGCAGCGATTCTTTGTTTTGTTTTCCTTTTATTGCCCTAGCTTCCAGGGCTTGCCTTCTGGATAGCTATTGCAGGCTAGTATTGATAGTCAATGTCACCATACTGTGGCTGGCAGGATTTGTCATTGACTTCTCCGTCGTTTTCCTGATACTCTGTAACAAATTGAATAAGTGAAATCGGGGTATTGGCTCAGCAATTCGGTGAGATTCCGGAACAGTACCGCCTGCTGTATAGTCAGAACACCAACTCCGATCGTTTTCACTGCCTCCGCGGAATAAGGGGGTGGGTTTTATTGTTTATATAAAATCCCCTGAGGAAGCAGGGGATTATTTTTTTAAGGGCATTATGGCAATTGAAGCATTGAAGGTACCTGTATCACAGGCGATCGCAGCGTATCCGTTGCGCTGGCGCAGCCGCATCTACGCTATCTTCGGCCTCGTTGTGGTGCTGCTGGTGGTTATCATGGTGACATCCCTTGTGGGGAGCACCGATATACCGCTTTCCACGATTGTAACGGTGATGTTGTCGAAGTTGCCGTTTCTCCATATCGATCAAACATGGTCGAGCAATATTGAAATCATCATTTTCGATATTCGGCTGCCGCGCATTCTCCTCTCGGCACTGGTGGGGGCGGCGCTGGCAGTAGCCGGCGCGACGTATCAGGGATTGTTCAGAAATCCTCTGGCAGATCCGCTGCTCATCGGCGTCTCGCAGGGTGCCGGGCTCGGTGCGATCATCGGTTTCATGCTGCCGGCGGTGCTGCAGATCACCAGCATACCGATACTGGCATTCACCGGTGCGGTATCGGCCATCGCCGTGGTCTATATGATCGCAAAGGTGGGCAGGTCGCTGCCCATGACTACGCTTATACTCGCCGGCGTAGCGCTCGGCGCTTTTTTACAGGCGATATCGTCGTACCTGATGCTGGCATCGGGCGACAGGTTGCACGGGATCATCTCTTGGCTGCTGGGAACGCTGTCTTTGACCACATGGTCCCAGGTCTTTGCGGTAATACCGTATATATTTGCAGGCCTGTTGACCATCTACCTGTTTGCACGACCGCTGAATGTAATGCAGCTCGATGAGGAACAGGCGCAGCAGCTCGGCATCAATGTGGAACAGGTAAAGCTCATATTGCTGGCTGCGGCGACATTGATCACCGCTGCCGCTGTATCGTTCTGCGGTATCATCGGATTCGTCGGCATTATCATTCCCCATGCCGTCAGGTTAATCTGGGGTCCCGATTACCGTTTTCTGCTACCTCTGGCAACAGTCTCCGGTGCTATCTTCTTGATACTGGCGGATACGGCGGCGCGAACGGTGATTGCACCGACCGAAATTCCGGTCGGCGCAATCACCGCATTTTTCGGTGCGCCGTTTTTTCTCTACCTGCTGAGGCAAAAAAAGAGGGCGGTGTTTTAATGAACAATGTGCGTATTTGTGATATCAGCCTCGGCTATTCGGCAAAGTCCGTGCTCAACGGCGTATCGTTCGAAGCGCCGGCAGGCAAGGTGACCGGCGTTATCGGGCCGAACGGCTGCGGCAAGT
>DNCV01000045.1 GCA_003484395.1 Dehalococcoidia bacterium | reverse complement strand
ATCCCTGCAAAAATTCCTCCCGCGGCCTTTTTCTCCTCCGGTATAGTACGGGTTATTTCCCCGGCGATGCTGGCTCCGGGTTGAATGGATGCTTCGTTTTCGCTGGTATATGTTACCGTTCCTTTAACAACGGCTTTCGAGCCCAGGGATAAATTGCCGGTATCGACATCGACGTTACCGCCGATGCTGTTATTGATGGTGATGCTGCCTGATGAACCACGAATGTTTCCCTGAACCGGCCCTCCGGCGAGCAGCGAGCTGCCCAGAAACAATATGTCGCCGCCGACTTTGCCGCTTTCGCCAAGGGTGATATCGCTACCGAGTGTGATGAGATCTCGTCCTACGGTTCCGCCGATTCTGATTAGGTTTCCGGCGACGCGTGCTCCGCGTTCAATTTTTCCGTTTATGATCAATGTCTGGCCTGCCATAAGAATTGACCCGTTCACAGTGCCGTTGATCGTGATTGTGCCTCCGGCGCCGATAATATCGCCATTAACAATACCGTCGATGATGATGCTGTTGCCGGCTAAATATAGATCATTGTTGATCACTTCGCTGTCGCTGACGATAACGGTATCCCCGCTCCTGATATCGGCAGCAAATACAGGGACACTGATAAATGCAGTTAATAACAGGGCAAGAATGAAAGCGATGCTTACTCTCAGTACATGTTTGCGCATAATCACCTCCTCACCTTGTATTTAGAGTATATAAAAATTTTCCGAAATGCAAGGGGAATCAAGGAAAGATGAAATGGCAGCGAATTTGTATTTAGAAAAGGAGAGTATTTACCGTTTCTTCAAATAAAGGCCGGCCAGCAAACCGATAATCAAACCGCCGAGGTGTCCCTCCCAGGCAATGCCGGGAAGAAGGGATAGTATGAAGAAGCCGCCGATTACCGCCACCCACAGCGGCATCGGTATCGGAATGGGAAACATTATAACCTTTATGTTTGGCGCCAGTATGGCAAGGGTGCCGCCCAGTGCGAATACAGCTCCTGAGGCTCCGACTGCAATAGCAAAAGGAGATCCTCCCAGAATACCTGAGAGGCCGATCAAGATAAACAGCAGGTTTCCTGCCAGGCCGCCGATCATATAAATAGCAACCATCCTTCCACTCCCGATTAGTCTGATCAGAAAGCTCCCGAAGAAATAAAGTGTCAGCATATTTGCCACGATGTGCCAGAATCCGCCATGTGTAAACATGCTGGTAAGAATTGTCCAGGGGTATTTCAGACATGTAAGCGGGGATAGACCGAAAACATAAATA
The DNA here is from genome assembly GCA_003484395.1 of Dehalococcoidia bacterium. GTDB lineage: Bacteria > Chloroflexota > Dehalococcoidia > GIF9 > UBA5629 > UBA5629. Next base: position 7,401 of record DNCV01000045.1, on the reverse strand, counting down.
AGATCATTGTTAAACATTGTCGCCAGGAAAACAAAGAAGTTGAGGATCATTATGATCCACAGATAATTCATATTATTCGAACCGTAGCGGTTATATGAGGTCATGTATATTCATAAGATAAAAGACTAAATTTTCTCGAGGAAATCGGATATCTGCTGATTATTCGATTCGATTTCAAGTTCCACTTCGGAGCCGTCGCCTTTTTTACGTGCGAGGATTGAAACGTGGCTGCTGCCCTTAAATATACAGCAACTGGTGGTAGGCTTTTTTTGTTGCTCTGTAATGTGTAAACCGAGCCCTTTCGGCCCGAAAAATTCTACCGCAGCCTGCAGCACTGCTTCTGTACTTAATTTGCTGTTCTTAGAATAATGCGCCATCGAATATATCCTTTGCAGCTAGAACAAAACCCTCTTTCTTCTGATTTTACTCTGCGTATAGTTTACTTGAGGCTCTAAGCAACATGAGGAGCCCGACAAAAACTATACGCCAAACTTGCAGCGGCGGTCAAATTCCTGAGGGCTGCAATATGACGGATTTAAATTTTGCCGGTCACCTGCTGTCTCGATGGCAGCGATTAAAACTCCGGGGACGGTATGTCCCGCGAGGGTTGGACGTAATCTTGCAATGCGAATTGTAGTCAGTGAGATGCGTGAACGTACTCTCTCAGCAAGCGCCAGCGCTTCCTCTCTCGTAGTCGAATAACAGATTGCCAGGTTGCTAATTTCCCCGAGAGAATCCACAAATTCGACGAGCCTGTCAATTCCCCGTTGCCTTGTTTATAAAAATTTGATTTCGCAGTATATCATTGCCAATTACGATATAAAATCAATCATGCTGGTCTTCTTATCGTAATTGTGTTTGTTATCAACTCATCCTTCCTGTTACAATCTGCTTTGCATAATAACCTTGTCTGAAGGAGAAAGACTATGCATGTTTTGGGGATTATGGGAAGCCCCCGCATTCAAGGGAATACCGATCTTCTTATCGATGAAGCTTTAAACGGAGCAAGAAGTGCGGGAGCCACAGTCGAAAAAATAGTGGTTAACTCGTTGCGCATAGCTCCATGTGCCGAGTATTATGGTTGTCTCAGAGATGGAAAGTGCGTTATTCATGATGACATGGATACACTTTATGATAGGCTTCTCACTGCTGATCGTATAATCATCGCGTCTCCGATGTTCTTTTACGGGATATCCGCGCAGCTCAAGGGTTTAATAGATCGTTGCCAGGCGCTGTGGGCGCGAAAATACATATTGAAGCAGGAGATGCCAGATACAGTGCGCAAAGGTGCATTTATTGCTGTTGGAGCTACCCGGGGCGACAAGCTGTTCGATGGCTCAATACTGACGATACGATTCTTTTTCAAATGTCTTGGTGTGGCTTATGCTGATGAACTGCTTATTCGCGGCGTCGACAAAAAAGGGGAGATTAAGGATCATCCGACTGCACTTGCGGATGCATTTAATCTGGGGAAAAAACTGGTAGCGGAAAAATGACGGCTGTAGAACAGCGTAACCAGCAGGAAAACCGCATATCGTATTACGGCTGGACCGTTACGGCCATGTCATTTCTTGCCAATGTTGTCGGTTACGGCATTGTATTCGCTTTTAGCGTCTTTTTAAAACCGCTGGCTGCGGAGTTTAATTGGTCTCGATCGCTAACGACCGGGGCATTCAGTCTCTATGCGCTTTTGCATAATATTCTTGCTGTTTTCACTGGGCGACTGGCGGATAAATTTGGCCCACGCGTGACAATGATAATAGCGGGCTTATTCATAGGTTTTGGAACACTCCTGATGATGTTCATTGATTCGATCTGGCAACTATACCTTTTTTATGGGATTTTTATTGCAGTAGGTATTTCGTGTAATTATGTCCCTTCGATGTCAACGGTTTCCCGCTGGTTTCATCAGAAAAGGGGTCTTGCTATCGGTATTACGGCGGGTGGACTTGGTGCTGCATCGGTCGTCTTTTCTCCCCTGAGTGCATGGCTTATTACAACGTATAGCTGGCGAATCGCCTATCTGATCCTCGGCGTCGCCTGCTGGCTGATATTTATTCCTGTTGTACTGCTGATAAGGGCAGCCCCGACTACTCAATTCGCTACTGAAACAAAAGCAGCTAATACTCAATTGACTGGGCTTTCCTTTGCAGAGGCCCGCCAAACATTTACCTTTTGGGCATATTGTCTCGCATGGCTGTTTGCGAGTTTTTCTGAGTATGCGATTATGATCAATATCGTTCCATTGGTATCCGATAAAGGATTCTCGCTTGTTGAGGCAAGCATGGTTGCGGCGGTTATCAGTATTAGCAGTTTTATCGGAAGGGTGATGGGCGGTTTTCTTTCTGACAAATTTGGGCGAAAACAAATTTTTACAGTATCTCTTGTTATCCAGATGTTAACCTTTGCGCTTTTATTCTTATCGCAGCAAATACTGATGCTGGTTTTATTTGCTGCGCTCTTCGGCTTAAGCATGGGTGGATGGACAGGTGTTGCTCCAGCATTCTCCGCTGATTATTTTGGATTCCGTGCCACCGGCACAATCCTCGGATTTGCCCTGCTTATTGCCAGTATCGGCATTTCCACCGGTCCGCTAGTTGGAAGCTATTTCTATGATACCATGCATTCATATGATAATATGATTCTGATTTGTATAATGACAACCGCTATTGCTATCGTATTTGCATGTTTGCTCAAGCCCGTGCATAAATAATTCACCGCTCTGTTAAACACGAGAGACATCCTGTATAATACACGCCGTACTGATCGTCAGATCGGTAGAACTCAGGAGATGTTCGATGGAATATATCTGGGCGCCATGGCGAATGGAATTCATTCAGTCTGCGGATAAAAAGACAGAGACGTGTTTTCTCTGTCAGAAACCGCAGGAACATGATGACAAATTGAACTATATTTTATATCGCGGGACTCACAATTACGTGCTCCTTAATGCCTATCCCTATAATCCTGGACATCTGCTGGTAGCGCCGTATCGTCATGAGGGCAAGATCGAGAACCTTACGGATGATGAAGCGGCCGAACATTTCAATCTGACGAGGAAGTCCGTTGTTCTGTTGACATATATCGTTAAATGCACCGGCTTTAATGTCGGGATGAATTTGGGAAAAATCGCCGGTGCCGGCATCGATGATCACATTCATACCCATATTGTCCCCCGATGGCAGGGCGATACCAACTTCATGCCTGCGGTAGGCAACACGAAAGTGTTGCCGGAAGCCTTGTCTGCCACATATGACAAACTCATGGAAGGCGTTGCCCGGGCTTTTTTAAATCGTTAGATTTTCGCTTTGGGATAGGAACCAAGTATCTTGAGGAAGCTGGTTTTTCCTTTTAATTCTTCCAGTATTTCCCGCGAAACGGGATCATCAATATGTCCCTCAAAGTCTGCATAGAACACGTATTCCCAGGGTTTATCCCTGCTTGGCCTTGATTCAAGTTTCGTCAGATTTACATTTCTTCTGGCGAAAGAGCCAAGTATACTATAGAGCGATCCCGGTTCATTTTTAACAGCGAACACCAGTGATGTCTTATTGTCAAGGCCTTTTGGTGCAGTATCTTTTGAAATCACAAAAAACCGTGTGTAATTATTAGAATTCGTTTCGATTCCTTCAGCCAGTATCTCTAATCCATAGAGTAGCGCTGCCCTTCGACTGGCGATGGCGGCGTATCCTTTCAGATTCTCCTCTCTTATCCTTTTGGCACTGGCGGCGGTATTAGTCTCAGATATGATTTTAATGTTCGTGAGCTTTTTCAAAAACTCTTCGGATTGCGCCAGCCCCTGAGGATGGGATAGAACTGTTTTTATCGTCTCAATTTTTTCGCAGGGGAGAGCCATTAAACAGTGGCGCACTCGAAGGGTAACTTCGCCGTAGATTGTGAGCGGGTAACGGAGAAGCAAATCATAGGTATCGGTAACGCTGCCCGCCTGGGAGTTCTCTACGGGGACAACGCCGGCGTCTGCCTTGCCTCTTTGTACAGCGTCGAAGACATCGCTGAAATACCGATATGGCACCATAGCAACATCGCCAAAAAATGCGATAACTGCATCTTCGCTGTACGCGCCTTTTTCTCCTTGAAATGCCACTGAAAACATATTTCTTTACTGTTTAATCAGATTCTGGGGGGCCTATGAGCAGATCACGAAGCTCGTTTTCTCTCCCGGTCGGTGCGAGGGCAATAATGCGATCATCGCATTTGAACTCTGTTGATTCGCTGATCACCTGCGGATTTTGACCTTCTCTGATAACCAGCATGAAGGCAAATCCTGCGGGGAGTTTAAATTGCCTGGCTGATTTTGCTACGGCCTTTGATTTGCCATGGAGTTTAATTTCAATTATTTCGATGCCGGATGCTGCATGTGTCAGCAGATGTACGAGGGGATGAGCAGGCAACTTTTCTTCAATAGTCTGGAATATTAACCCGGATACGGAGATAGTGCTGTCCACGCCCAACTTCTGGAAAATCATCTCATTTTTCGGATCATTGACCCGTGCGATCGTACGAGGGACGTTAAATTTAAATTTCGCAATTTGACAGGCGACCAGGTTATCCTCATCTTCATTGGTAATCGCAATAAACACATCAGCTCGTGAAGCTCCGGCCTCAACCAGGGTGGCAACTTCACATCCGTCCCCCCTTACGCAAATGCTGCCCAGATCATCCTCAAAACGCGCACAGTTGACAGCGTCTTTTTCGAGGACAAGAACCTCATGCCCTTCGGAGAGAAGATACTTTGATAGATGGTAACCTACATTGCCGCCGCCGACGATGATGATGTACATATTGTCCTCTTATTTCTGCGTCGTTTCCGAAAGCTTTTTCTTTAATAGCTCAGCGAATACCGTTGTGGGACTGATAGCTTCAATTCCTAGAGATTCGTAGACATCGTTTCTCAGAGGATCGTAGATGCGGCATATGACTCGAGGAACATTGAATATTTTTCCGGCTATCTGGGCTGCCATTACATTGCGATTGTCGCCTTGAGTTAATGCAACAAAGATGTCCGCCTGTTCTATTCCTGCTTTTTTAAGCATATCCGCATCGGTGCCATCTCCGACCAAAGCGGTGCCGCCGAAATCCGAAGGTAAACGCCTGAAGCTATAGGCATCTTTATCAAGCACTGTAACTTTCATTCCATCCTGATCGAGCATTGCAGCAAGCTGTGCTCCAACCCGCCCGCATCCCATGATAACAACGTTCATCTCGCTCCTTATTTTATGGCAGTGATTCTGCAGAGAATAACCCGGCAAGGTGCTGATTCCAGCACGTAAGGGATGGCCTCACCCAGATGGAACATGCCAAATCTCTTTTTGTAAATCATGCCCATGACAATTAAATCATACCCTCCTTCAACTGCCTCGTCAACGATGGATGGACCAGCTTCCCTCGATTGCACCAGATCGGTTTCGATCTCGTAATCCACCTCTGATGCCACGAGTTCTGCGTGAGTCAGTATCTGCTCGGCCTTCTCGATTTCACTCTCAATAACGGCATCGATTGGCAGACGACGATCGACTTCGATAACGTGAAATGCGTGCACTTCTGCCTTCGGCTTTTTGGCGAGCTCACAGGCTATGCGTAATGCTTCATCGTCCGAAGGCTGCCCTTTGATCGGTACAAGTATCTTTCGTACCTCTTTACCAACAGTGGATTCGTTTTTTTTCTGTGGTTTTTTATCCCCTGATTGTGTCATTTTATAGAAATCCTGTCGTCTCTCACCTGAATATGAGTCGATTTCTTTGCTGTTCCACCGATAGAAAGCTTATTGCGTCGGCGGAAGACAATATAAACAATAATCCCTATGCCTATCCACAAAAATCCGAGCAGGCGGGTGTACGGTTGAGTATATACCAGAACCAGCCATGTTGCCAGTGTGCCTAGCAGTCCCAATACGGCTGTAAGCGGAATCTCGCGATTTTTAATTGTAATGTTACCCCTAAGTTTGAATGGTCGGTGCCAGTCCGGGTGCTTGATACGAATGCCGATAATGGCGGCATGGGCAAAGGTAAAGGACAATAACGAACCAAAAGCGTATAAGGTACCCAGCCTCAAGAATCCCTCTTTAGCAAATAGACTGGGGATAAGAATAAGAATAGCCACAGAGGAAAAGAGGATAATTGCGAAGTAAGGAGTTTTAAACCGTTTATGAATACGACTTAACATTGGAGGAACAAGCTGATACCGGCCAAGAGAAAAGGCAAGTCGGGAAATGCCCATCAGGCCGGCATTTGTTGCAATCAACAGAATCGTAGCAGCAAGTACGGCCACTAAGCCTGGAAGCAGGTTGCGTATCCCATTAAATACCCACTTGAATATGATGATGAATTCCGGCTCGGATGACAATCTCGCAGCCAGGTCTTCCGGCGTGACTGACTCCGCGATATGAAAAGCAATTCCAGCAATCGGATCCGTTGCCCACTCAGTAGAGAGCTCTGCGGGCGTCATGGTAGAAAAACCGACTGTTGATATGCCACTGAAGAGGAGAAGCACGGTAATAACCATCAAAATAAGCGCTGCGGGGACTCTCTTCGCCGGTTGTTTTGTTTCTTCAGCCATCTGAGACATGGTCTCAACGCCTGTATATGCTATCGCCGCAAGTGCAATACCAAGAAACAAATTCTCGGTTGACGGCCAGTAGTTGGTGATATTAAACATCAGTTTATCCAGGTTGAAAACAAAAATCAGACCAAGAACGATGATGAGGAGTTGAACACAGAGATCGAGTACTGCAGCGGCGATGTTCAGAAACGATGTTTCTTTGATGCCGACAACATTTATTAGCATTAGGAAACCGACAATACCCATCGCTACGAACGTTCCCACCGCAGGGTCATTTTTAAAAGGTTCCCAGAAATAACCAAGATATGGAGGAATTGTGAATGCCGATATGGCTATAGTTACTATATAACTCAGCATCAGTGCCCATCCGCTGATAAATCCGGTGAGGTCATTGCCGCCCTGTCTGGCAAAACTGGATGATCCTCCAGCTTCAGGCAATAAAGCTGTGCCCTCAGCGTAGGTTAAAGCGGTGAAGATAAAAAAGATACCAGCTATGCCTAATACTATCGGCGTAGCGCCCATGGCTGCCAGTGCAATAACACCGAGGGCGTAGTAAATGGAGGAGCCGACATTACCGTAACCGGCACTGTATAAAGCGGGGATGCCGAGAACTCGGCGTAACGGATATGCTTTAATACGGGGACGTCGAATTATTTTATCGCCTGGCTTGGGTCGCCAGACTGGCCCTTGATCAGAATTCATCAAGACACCGGTTTTTCATTTTCATATCAGCAGGTTTCTACGGCGTGGAATTCTAACGTTAAAATACCGTACCTGTCAATGATAACTTCATTTTCTTGTCAAGACTCGTTAGAAATGTCC
>DNCV01000072.1 GCA_003484395.1 Dehalococcoidia bacterium | reverse complement strand
TGAGCTTGTTGCGGGTAAGATCATGTTTGACGGATGCTTATGGATGCAATAAACTGTATGCCGATATTCTGAAAAACGAATGAGTGTAGTTGTATTCGGGTATTTCGATTGTGCTCAAACCTAAAAGAGCATACTGTGTAATCTGCAAATTCCACTACTCAGTAACATTCGTTGGAATACAATTTTACGATAGGAAGGAAGATGTAAGATGGTTTCTGGACGAAAAGAACCTACAGTAGAGACACTGCGTCATTCAACATCTCATGTTATGGCTCAAGCCGTAAAATCTTTATTTCCTGACGCCAAATTTGGCATCGGGCCTTCAATTGAGGATGGCTTCTACTATGATTTTGAGCTTCCTCGCGCCTTGACCCCTGAAGATTTGACGTTGATTATGGAGAAAATGAAAGAAATTGTTGCAGCTGATGTTCCATTTGTTCGCGAGGAAATTGATAGGGCGAAAGCTCAGGGACTATTTGCTGATCAACCTTATAAATTGGAGCTTATCAACGAACTTCCTGATGAGAAGATGACGATTTACACACAGGGAGAATTCACCGATCTGTGCCGCGGGCCTCATGTAAAATCATCGGGCAAACTGAAAGCTTTCAAGCTGACCAATATCGCCGGAGCCTATTGGCGCGGGGATGAGAAACGCCCCATGCTACAGCGTATTTATGGTGTTGCATTTGAGACTGAAGCTGAGCTTGAAGCGCATCTCATCCGCGTTGCCGAGGCGAATAAACGCGACCACAGGAAATTAGGTAAAGAGTTGGATTTATACAGTCTTCATGAGGAGTTCGGTCCCGGTCTTGTTATGTGGCATCCGAAAGGCGCCATGGTACGCCAGATTGTGGAGGATTTCTGGAGAGCAGAACATTGCAGACGAGGTTACGATATTGTTTATACTCCACACATTGCCAAGCTGGACTTATGGAAGACCAGCGGCCACTGGGATAACTACCGCGATAATTTGTATTCTCCAATGGATATTGACGGTCAGGACTATATCGTCAAGCCGATGAATTGCCCCGGTCACATTATTATCTATAAGACACAGTTACGCAGCTATCGTAACCTGCCGCTGCGCATGGCTGAACTCGGAACAGTATATCGTTATGAGCGCTCCGGTGTTCTTCACGGACTCGCTCGTGTTCGTGGCTTTACTCAGGATGATGCGCATATCTTTTGCCGTGCAGATCAAATTCGCGATGAGGTTGCGAACGTTGTCGATTTATCTCAGTTTATGATGAAGACCTTTGGATTTAATGATTATAAAATGCTTCTCTCTACACGTCCCGAGAAAGCTATCGGCAGTTTGCCACAGTGGGAAGAGGCGACACAGGCATTAAGAAATGTGTTGGAGGTTATGGACATTCCCTATGAAATAGATCCAGGGGAAGGGGTTTTCTACGGTCCGAAGATTGACATAAAGCTGACTGACGCTCTTGGGCGGATGTGGCAGGGTCCAACAATCCAGGTCGATTTCCAATTGCCGCAGCGTTTTAATGTCAACTATGTGGGAACAGATGGTGCCGAACACCAGGTTATTATGATCCATCGCACCGTGCTCGGCAGTATGGAACGTTTCATGGCGTGTCTGGTTGAGCAATACGCCGGCGCTTTTCCTGTCTGGCTGGCGCCAATTCAGGTAACGATCATCCCGATTGCTGATCGTCATATCGACTATGCAAATCAAGTGGCAGGCAGCCTGAAGGAAATGGATGTACGAGTACGCGTTGATGATCGAACCGAGAGAATGAATATGAAAATACGCGAAGCTCAACTCGAGAAAGTTCCCTACATGTTCGTTATTGGTGATAAAGAGGTCGCTTCAAATGCTGTTTCTGTCAGATTGAGAACTGGTGAAGACCTGGGATCGGTACAGGTCTCCGATTTTATTGACAGGGTGAATACAATTATTAAAGAGAAATCCTGTGATTCACTTTGATTTACTCATGGAGAATGTGATATAGTTCCCTGATAGTATATTACACAGGGAGGTGAGTGCCAACATATTTAAAGAATTACGAGTCAATCGTCAAATTCGCGCCAGAGAGGTCAGGCTCATAGGTGAGGAGTCAGAACAGATGGGCGTGGTGCCGACAGAGAAGGCGCTGCAAATTGCCAGAGAGCGTAACCTTGATCTTGTCGAAGTCGCATCTACAGCGGTACCGCCGGTATGTCGTTTGCTGGATTACGGAAAATACCGTTATGAGCAGACCAAGAAAGAGCGGAAGGCGCGAGTCACTCAAAAGGGTGGAGCGCTGAAAGAGATCCGGGTCAGGCCTCGAGTGCAGGATCATGATCTGGAGACAAAAATAAAAACGGCAAAAAAGTTTTTAGCGGATGGTGATAAAGTACGCTTTTTTGTAATATTTAGAGGGAGAGAGATTACCCATCCGGAGCTTGGACTCAAAGCTTTGCAGAAGGTAGCGAATGATTTAAAAGAAATGGCTGGACTGGACGGAACGCCCTCATTGGAAGGACGTATTATGAGCGTTGTCTTCTCTCCGACCTCCACGAAGAAGATAGCAAAAGAGCAGACTGCAGAAGTGAAAATGCCGGAAGTAAAAGTTAAGGAAGAAGTTTAAGAAATGCCAAAACTGAAGACACATAAAGGAGCAAAAAAGCGATTTCATGTAACTGGCAGCGGCAAGATTATGCGGATGCATGGAATGAAAAGCCATTTTCGTAGAAGAAAATCAGCGCGTGTGAAGCGTCTCTTCGATGAAACTATTCAGATTGATCCTGTTGATGAACGCAAATTACGCACGTTGATGCCGTACAGTATGAAATAAAGAGGAGGCCAGGAGTGCCAAGAGTCAAAGGCGGAACAGTCACTCGTAGACGACATAAAAAAGTATTGGAATTAACCAGGGGGCATGTTGCTTCAAAGCACAAGCTTTACAGGCGTGCGCATGAGTCTATGACCCATGCGCTTAAGTATGCATATCGCCATCGAAAAGAGTTGAAGGGTGATATGCGACGATTATGGATCATCAGAATAAATGCTGCAACGACGGCATCGGGGTTGTCTTACGGACGATTCATCAATGGTTTGAAAAAGGCAAATGTCGTTGTCAATCGTAAAGTGCTTGCTGAGATGGCTGTCAATGATGCAGTGGGCTTTTCCAAGCTCATTGAGATTGCAAATAAGAGTCTTTCCAATAACTAATTTAGTGCATACGACAAAGTCATGCTGGACAAAATTGAATGGCTAGCTTCACAGGCTTTCGATGACCTGCATAAAATCGCCAATCTGAAAGAACTTGAGGATTGGCGAGTTCGTTATTTGGGACGCAAAAGCGATTTTTCACAGATACTACGTTCGCTAGCTACGCTTTCTCCAGATGAAAGACGTGTTGTAGGGGCGAAAGCTAATGATTTGAAGATCAAGCTCGAAGAGAGCCTGACGCAAAAGAAGAGTAGTCTTGAAGATATGGTTTTTTCTTCTGCCATAGACGCTCTTGATGTCACTCTGCCGGGTAAACCCGTTACACTTGGTCGTTTGCATCCTGTTACTCAGACGCTCAACGAAATCTGCGATATTTTTATCGGTATGGGGTTCCAGGTGGCCGAAGGCCCTCAGGTTGAGTGGGAATATTACAATTTTGAAGCATTGAATATGCCGGCTGATCATGCTGCTCGTGATTCATTCGCAACCCTGTGGATGGATTATGAATCGGAACCGGGACATAAGCCTATGTTGTTGAGGACGCATACCTCTCCTGTGCAGGTGAGGGTTATGGAGCGGACTCGTCCTCCTATTCGCATCATTGTCCCTGGGCGTGTGTATCGCTATGAGGCGACTGACGCGACGCACGAATGGATGTTCAATCAGATAGAAGGATTGGCCATTGATACAAATATTACTATGGCTGATCTCAAAGGCACGTTGTTTGAGTTCGCACGCTGTATTTTCGGAAAGGATAGAAAGGTACGTTTTCGCTGCGATTATTTCCCGTTTGTTGAGCCTGGCGTTGATGTATCTATCGATTGTTTCATGTGTGCCGGTGCCGGATGCCGGCTTTGCGGGAATACGGGCTGGATCGAGATAATGGGTGCGGGCATGGTGCATCCCAACGTTCTGAAGCGTGTTGGCATCGATCCTGATGTTTACTCCGGTTTCGCCTTCGGTATGGGTGTGGAACGTATACCGATATTAAGATATGGTATCGATGATATCAGATTGTTTTTCAGTAACGATCTGAAATTTTTACAACAATTTTAGTTAGAGTTTTTTGATCTACCTGAGGATAAAGCATGAAAGTCTCAGTAAAATGGCTACGCGATTATGTGCCGATAACGGAAACTACCTCTGAAATTGCGCATAAGTTGACTATGGCCGGGCTTGAAGTCGAAGACGTAGAGGTCATTGGTGGTGACTGGAAAAACGTTTTTGTCGGTGAGATTATAGCTGTCAATCCTCATCCTAATGCAGATCGTTTGCGTCTGGCGACCGTTAATCTCGGATCGAAACAGGTTACTGTTGTTTGCGGCGCTCCGAATCTAATTGTCGGTGATAAGATCGCATTTGCCGAGGTCGGCGCCGAGCTTATCGATGGACACACGGGACAGAAGGCACAATTAAAGCCTGCAAAGATTCGCGGTGTCATTTCGGAAGGGATGATCTGTTCGGAGAAAGAGCTTGGTATATCCGATAATCATGAAGGTATTCTGGTACTTCCCCACGATGCCCTGACAGGAATGCTTCTTGCCGACTATATGGGTGATACTATTTTCGATATAGCAGTCACATCCAACCGCCCTGACTGTATGTCTGTGATCGGTGTGGCACGTGAGGTAGCTGCCCAGACGAATCAGCATGTTTCGATTCAAACACCTGTCTACGCTGAGGAGGGAGTTGCCATACAATCACTGGCATCTATTGCAATAAAAGATCCTGATCTTTGCCCGCGTTATTGCGCCAGCCTCGTTACCGGTGTGAAAATCGGTCCGTCACCATCATGGCTTCAACAACGTTTACTGGCAAGCGGCATGAGGCCGATAAATAACGTTGTTGATGTGACCAACTATGTCATGCTCGAGTACGGACAACCGCTACATGCGTTCGATTTTAATAAACTTCAGGATCATCGAATAGAGGTACGGCGCGCACAGGAAGGTGAACTGTTTAAGACCCTTGATGATATCGATAGAAAGCTGACAAAGGATACACTGGTTATTGCAGACGGTAAACGTGCCGTTGCAGTTGCAGGCATCATGGGTGGACAATCGACTGAGGTGACCGACGCAACGAAGGATATACTGATTGAATCGGCAACATTCAATGCGGCGATACTACATCGCGGCAGTGTGGCTTTGAATTTGCGTACGGAGGCGTCATTGCGCTTTGAGAAAGGCTTAAGCAGGGAATTACCGCTGCTTGCACTGAAGAGAGCTACGGAGCTTATGAAGGAATTAACCGGCTGTAAAGTAGCGAAGGGAATCATTGATGTTTACCCCGGCAAAGAAGATCCGAAACAAATAGTATTTTCAGCGTGGGAAGTAAAACGATTGCTTGGAATAGATTTATCAGTTGAGGAGATTATCACTATCCTGACAAAATTAGATTTTGAGTGTGAGAGTACTGGTGAAGCCGAGGAGATCCGCGTGACGGTTCCGTGGTGGCGTACCGATGTTACCTGCAAGGCCGATCTGGTAGAAGAAACTGCGCGTGTTATCGGCTATGACTCGATCCCGACAACGATGCTAAGCTCGTCATTGCCCGAACCTCAAACACTACCGATGCGCTCCTTCAGACAGAAGGTGCAAGACGTGATGGTTCATTGTGGATTTCAGGAGATCATCACTTATTCGTTGACCAGTATCGAGATGTTGCAAAAACTCTCTCCGAAAAACGAATATGAAGGATCTCAACCGGTGCGGGCTGCACATCCGATGAGCCGGGAACTGGAATATCTCAGGACGTCTCTGCGCCCGGGTGCTCTGACAACACTTGTTCGCAATCAGCGATATAAAGAAGCAGCCATACAGCTATTTGAGATTGGCAGTATTTTTCTCCATCGAGAGAAGGATTTGCCGAAGGAAAAAGAAATGCTTTGTGCGGTGCTGAGCAGTGTACAGCCAAAGCTGTTCTGGCAAGGAACCGTTGAACTTGTCGATTTTTACACTGTCAAAGGTGTAGTGGAGACATTGTTGTCACAGTTTGGTATAGAAGCGGCATTTAACCCCGGAGACGATGAAAGTCTGTTGGCCGGGAAAAATGCTGTTGTTGTTGTCGATGGAGATCCTGTTGGGGTGTTCGGAGAGATACACCCCAGGGTGGCACGGGCGTTTGACATTAACGACACTGCATTTTTGATCGAGCTTGATCTTGAAAAACTATTCAGCTATGTTGTTGACATAAAGAGCTACAAACCGATTTCGCGATATCCGAGTATGATACGAGACATTGCCATTCTCGTTGATGTAGCTGTTCCATACGAGCGGATACGAAAGGTTATAACCGCTTCATCGCTGGTCAATCAGGTTGTCCTCTTCGACCTCTACAGCGGAGAGCAGGTACCACAAGGGAAAAAGTCGCTGGCGATCAGGATTATTTATCAATCCTCTGAACATACACTGACTGATATCGAAGTGGATGACGTTCAGAAGGAGATTCTCGATGCTCTGAGCCATGAGTTCAACGTAACGCTGCGCTCATAAGTATTTATTGTTTATCACTTCGTCTGAAAGCATCTTTGCTACAGTATCAGCTACATTCTCCAAGGGCAGCATCTGTGCCTGTTTTTCCCATCGCCATTTTGCTTCTACGCTCTTGTTTTGTAACGCTCGCGGGCTTATGGTGAGACGCAGCGGGATACCGAGGAGATCAGCATCATTGAACTTGATTCCAGGTGACTCCATGCGATCATCAAATAGAACTTCAATGCCTTTTTCCAATAGCCCTTTATAAACCATCTCTGCTGTTTGAGATACTGTTGCATCCTCAAGCCGCAGTCCGCAGAGATAAACCTGATATGGCGCTATGGGCAGCGGCCAGATGATGCCTTTTTCGTCATGATTTTGCTCGACGGCGGCTGCCAGCAATCTGCCGACACCGATACCGTAGCAGCCCATAATGATGGGCTGGGATAGGCCATTGCTATCGAGGAAATATGCTCCGAGACGTTCGCTGAGGAATGTGCCCAGTTTGAATACATGGCCGACTTCGATACCGTTTTGTGATTCTAATATACCATCGCATTGCGGGCATTGATCTCCTGCGCTTGCTGTAGCTATATCAGTGATGATAGTTGCCGTGAAATCTCTCGAATAATTGACGTTTTTGAGGTGAGTGTCCGGTTTATTTGCGCCGGCAACGAAATTGCTACCTGATGTGACCGATTCATCGGCTATGATCTTGATGTTTTTGAGTCCAACCGGTGATGCTGAGCCGGCAATCAGCCCTGCTGTTTTTACTTCGACATCGGTAGCCAGGTGCAAATCATTGCATTTGAGTATATTTTTGAGCTTCGTTTCATTGACTTCAATATCGCCTCTGATGGTGACGAAGATGATCTCTCCATCAGCCGCATAAAATACCGCTTT
>DNCV01000100.1 GCA_003484395.1 Dehalococcoidia bacterium | reverse complement strand
ATATCTTCAGGGCAAGGTTCATATTATATATCGGGCGATGTCGCAGGATAATACCTCAACGTTCGGTTACGCAACGAGTGTGGATGGCATTCATATTGACTACCGCTCGCCGGAGCCGATTTATACTCCACGGGAGAAATTTGAACAGAAACTTATGCCCGGAGGCAACTCAGGCTGTGAAGACCCCCGGTTGACGAAGAGTGGCAATAGAATCTACATGTTCTACACTGCTTACAACGGCAGAAACCCTCCCCGAGTTGCTGTGACGTTTATCTCCGTCAGGGATTTCCTGATGCAAAACTGGATCTGGTCCAATTCGGTTCTCGTGTCGCCGCCCCAATTTGATAATAAAGATGCGTTTTTGTTTTCGGGGGCGATTGATGAGAAGTACATCTGTGTTCACAGATTAGGCAACTGCATTGATTATGATTTCTGCGATAACCTTGAAAAAAAACTGAAGGACAATCTCTGGCTTGAAGAGCATCGATGGATTGAACCCAGAAAAGGATGGTGGGATAGCGTAAAAGTGGGGGCAGCAGCTCCGCCGTTTAGAACGAGAGGAGGCTGGATAATGCTGTATCACGGAGTTTCCGAAGATGCGGTCTACCGTGTAGGAGCTGTGCTTCTTGACCTGAAAAATCCAGTCAAAATCCTTGCTCGGACCATATATCCCATTTTCGAACCAGAGACTCCCTATGAGAGAGGGGGACAGGTCTCGAACGTTGTTTTTCCGTGTGGCAATGTAGTTATAGGCGATGATCTCTATGTGTATTATGGAGGCGGCGACCATGTCGTTGGAGTAGCCACAGTTAAGGTTAAAAAGCTGCTGGAGATTTTAAGATTATGTCAGTTTTAAGCAAATTAAAAATAAATTAAAGGAGGTATCAGTTATGGCGATAGAAAAAAAGAGACCTGAGAGAGATTTGGCAGTTTGGCAACCATTCAGAGAGATGGAGGAGATGGGACGACGCTTTGAGGATTTCTTTGGCCGACCGTTTCTACCTTCACTATGGCGGCATTTCGCTTCGGAAGAGATGGCGTGGTTGCCTGCTATAGATGTACTGGAAAAAGAGGATAAGTTCATAGTAAAGGTGGAACTGCCTGGAGTTAAAAAAGAGGATATAGATGTCTCCATTGCCGGTGATATGTTAACTATCTCAGGTGAAAAACAGGCAGAGTCCGAAGTTAAAAAGAAGGGATACTATTATCGCGAGAGTTCTTATGGCAGTTTTTCTCGCTCGATAACCATGCCACCTACAGTGGACGCCAGCAAAATTGAATCCAGCTATGATACAGGAGTCCTCGAAATCACCCTTCCAAAAGCTGTCGACGTCAAACCAAAGAAAGTGGCGATAGCAAGCAAGAAAAAAGAAGAGGCTACTAATGAGAAATAGGATGGAGGATAGCACATGCCAGTTCAACCTCGCCTTCTGGTCTTTTTAGCACACAAAAACGTGCTTCTTTTAGACCATGCCATTTATATCGTTGCACAAAGATATGGCGAGTTGTTCGCCACAAAAAATAATTTATAGTTGAATGGAGGTAAATGTCATGTACAAAAAGATGTTGGTACCATTAGATGGCTCAGCGTTGGCAGAATCTGTACTGCCCCATGTTGTGGCTATCGCGAAAGCATTCAATATAGCTGATGTGTGGTTATTGGGAGTCATTGAACCAATCGAATTTCATGCTGTGGAGCCGTTTAGTTGGGCAGATATAGAAAACCTGCGAAAACAACATGAGAAAACAGTGGAAGAATACATCAAGCATATCGCTCAAAGGCTCGAGAAAGAAGGGGTGGCGGTAAAGAGCAGTGTGGAGGAGGGCGCTGTGGCGGAAAGCATCCTTAAATTTACAGAGTCTCGGGGAATTGATTTGATTGTCATGGCTACCCACGGCAGAAGCGGAATCGGTAGGTGGGTCTATGGCAGCGTGGCCGACAAGGTTCTCAGGGCGGCGAAGACACCCGTGCTGCTGGTACGCTCCAATGCAAGCACATAGAGTGTCACGCAATACGATATATTGTAGTATTACACGAAAACGTGTATAGTTGGACTATCATGGCAAGAAAACAAAAATATAATTGGGATGCTGATGCGGTTCGTTCGTTACGAAAGCATCTCAAGAAAACCCAGGCGGAGCTGGCTGAATATCTCGGTATGAGACAGCAAACGATCAGCGAATGGGAAATCGGGATACACATACCTTGCGGCGCATCGGTTACGATGTTGACAATTGTTGCCGAGCGGGGCAACTTTTCCTATCAGCCATCACCCGGCAATATAACAATCGGCAGCGTAGAACGAAAATAAAAAAATTTACATAATACTACACGAAAACGTGTAAGTTATATGAATTATGATAGTAAGCGAGAAGGTTGTTGCTGATCTGTGGCGGAGGCAGCGAAATGCTGCATTTACTGCCGATGACGGATCACTTATCGAAGTGATCTTTCCAGGCAGACCGGCGTATGGCGGTGGTTGTGATTTCACAGACTGCGTTTTTACTCGTGACGGCGTTACGCTCGTCGGAAATACCGAAATCCATGCACAGCAACGTGACTGGCACGCGCATGGGCATGACGCCGATCCGCACTATAACAGCGTCGTTCTGCATGTAGTGATGCGATCGGGCAGCAACCCTGTTCGTTTGCATAATGGAACAATCGTGCCGACAATTTGTCTGGAAGCTGCTATTCCGTTTCCCCTGCCTGTATGCGATTACGCAATCGCTTATGAGCGTCACGATTTATCGGCGCTGGTGGAGAATGAAGGCTATCTCCGGTTTTTGGAAAAGGCTGCCAGTATCAAAATAGCGAGGGATGCAGGTAACGCGAATCATTTTTTACTTTGCGCTATGGCTGCGGCTTTGGGATATTCCCGCAACGTTCATCAGTTTAAACGGCTCGCCGATGTCCTGACGACGGATGAAATGACATCTCGATACGCTGCTGCACAGCTACTCGATGGACGTACTCTGCCCGAATTGATGGCGTCATTGTTCGGGATCGCCGGGCTGTTGCCGTCTCAAAGGGGGTCTGTATGCACAGATTTATACAGCTCCAGGCTTGAACGGATATGGCGCTCGACTGGATATTCTCAGGTTCTGAAAGAAACCGATTGGTGTTTTTCGGGAGTGCGCCCGAACAATTATCCGACGAGAAGGATTGCTGCTCTGGGATATCTTCTTCATCGTTGGGGCGATCAGGAAATTGTAGAAGCAATCTGTCGTCTGATTGATGCTGTCCCTCTCAAACACGGCTATCGCTGGCTGGAACCGCAGCTTATTATCGATAATGATGAGTACTGGGATTGTCATAGCGATTTCGGAATTCGTAAGAGTGTTGGGTCGTCACTTCTCGGTGGACAGCGTGCAAATGATATGCTGGTGAATGTGATTTTGCCGGGTGTTTACGCGCTATCGGGCGGGTTGGCAGCCAAGGCTCTTCATCTCTACGTGTCGGCCCCGGGACGGGGCGAAAACGAGATAACGCGCTATATGAAACAACAACTGGCTTTCACAAAAAGTCTCACTGCCTGCCAGCAGCAGGGGCTGATCCGCTTGTTCAGGATGTATTGCAGGAAGCGGGATTGCCTGCACTGCCCTGTTGGGTCTAGGACATATTGAGGCCGGGGATGACGTCGAGATCGTAGCCGTTCCGTTTACCGGCGCTGAACTGATAATAGCCACATGATGCGATCATGGCAGCGTTATCGGTGCNNACTGTTTCAGGAAGCGTTCTTTCAGCGCCTTGTTGGCGGCGACGCCGCCTGCCAGCATGATCTGTCTGATGCCGAGATCGCCCGCGGCCTGGATGGTCTTGGTGACGAGAACGTCGACAACCGCCTCCTGAAAACTGGCGGCGATATCCGGTATCTGCGGCGTGTTAACAGCATGGTGTTCTTCAACGTAGTGGAGGAGGGCAGTCTTCAGACCGCTGAAGCTGAAATCGCAGGTATCCTTAAGCCAGGCGCGTGGGAACTGAATTGTAGGCGTTACATCTTTTGCCGTTGCTTCGATGACGGGGCCTCCGGGATATCCCAGACTCATGATTCTGGCTGCTTTATCGAATGCTTCGCCTGCGGCGTCGTCCCGTGTCTGCCCGATTCTCTTGAATGTGCCGTGATCGGACATAAGCACCATGTCGCTGTGTCCGCCGGAGACGATGAGACAGAGACAGGGGAATACAGGCTGTGTACCGTTCAGCCAGTTGGCATAGATGTGGCCTTCAAGATGATTTATTCCGATGATGGGCAACGATTGCGCCAGTGCGATCGCTTTGGCTGCATTGACACCCACAATGAGTGATCCGGCAAGGCCGGGGCCGTGTGTGACTGCGATAGCTGAAATGTCTTTCCAGGTTACGGCTGCATCGGACATGGCCTTTTCAATGACCGGCAGTATGGTGATCAAATGCTGGCGTGATGCAACCTCGGGAACGATGCCTCCATAGCGGGCATGTATTGTTACCTGCGAGTTAACCACGTTCGATAGAATCGTTGTGCCGTTTTCGATGACCGCGGCTGCCGTTTCATCGCAGGATGTTTCGATCCCCAGTATTTTCATCGTGTCCATAGTTTATCGTGAAGGATTATAGCATAAGTGGCGCATTTGCTCTCAGGGAACTTGGATTTGACAAGTTTTCCGGATATGTGTAAACTTACTACCGTTTTTGTTGTGTATAATCCTCTGGTGGTTAGAGCGAAGTGGCACCACCCGTTCTCATCTCGAACACGGAAGTGAAACGCTTCAGCGCAGA
>DNCV01000068.1 GCA_003484395.1 Dehalococcoidia bacterium | reverse complement strand
GACAAAATCATAGAACATTAACACTGAGAACGGAAAATGTTGACATCCAGACTGTCGAATAGTATAATTGCAACCAGGTGCAATAACCATGAGTTGTTCTGTCATATTGAAAGAGAAGGGATTGAGGCTGACGCCGCAGCGACGGCTAATTGTGGATATCATACACCAGGATGATGCCCACCTGACCGCAGAAGAGATCATCAGTTCCGTTCAGAGCAAGATGCCCGGCGTCAATAAATCGACGATCTATCGCACACTCGAGATGCTTGAGGAACTGAACTGCGTATTCAAAAGCGAAGTAGACGACAAATTCATCTATCATCATGCCGAAGAAGGGCATCACCATCACATCATCTGCCGCAAATGCGGTAAAAGCATCGATTGCGATGAACATATCTTTCATCCGGTTGAGACAGCACTAAGCAGGAAATACGGATTCCATGCCGATTTCAAGCATGTCATCATCACCGGATTATGCTCAGACTGCTTATGACTATATTTTTTAAGTTCTACGGAGGCTACATTCATGATAAAACGCACTACACTTCTTTCACTGGTACTGGCAGCCATTTTTATTATCGGTTCGATTCTCACCGGCTGTTCGGCAGTAGATTCTACAAAGATGAAGGTGGTTACCAGCACATCGCTTATTGCTCAGATTGTTGACCGCGTCGGAGGCGATAAAGTCAGTGTGACCAATATTATCCCGCCCGCACAATGCCCGGGACATTTTGACGTTAAGGCAGGCGATATTCAAAAATTGGCTGACGCCAGATTGTTTATCATACACAACTGGCAGGGAGAGAAATTTTCCGATAGCTTGATCGCCTCTGCAAACAACAGCAATCTTGTTACAATCAAAGTTGAGATTGACGGCAACTGGATGACGCCGCCGGTACAACAGAAGGCCGCCGATAAAATAGCCGCCGCTTTAGCACAGATTGACCCGGAAAACAGCGCTGTCTACCAGAACGGCGCCGCTGAATATAAGTCAAAAGTAGCAGCAAAAGAATCAGAGCTTAAAGCAAAACTGGGGCAGTTAAGTTTGAATACAATCAATGTCCTCTGCGATGAGCAGCAGGCCGGTTTTGTCAAATGGACAGGGCTTGCGATTACTTCTACCTACGGCAGACCGGAAACCTTCACGCCGCAAATAGTAAAAGACCTTGTAGACAAAGGCAAAAAAGCAAATGTATCGCTCGTTATCGATAACATGCAGACGGGTGGAGAAGCGGGTAAAAGCCTGGCCAAAGAGCTAAAAGTAAAACATATCGTTCTATCCAACTTCCCCTGCGGCTATGAAAATACCGAGACATGGGAAAAAGCCATCGATAAAAACATCGAGCTAATACTGAACTCTACCAACCACTGATGGAACAGCGGCATGAACGTTAACAAAGAGAATGATCACTCGATATCTATCGAAAATGCTGTTGTTTCGTATCGTGAGGATGTTGCTCTCAGAGGGATATCCATCAGGGTAAATCGCGGCGAGTTTGTCGGCGTCATCGGGCCTAACGGAGCCGGTAAAACCACACTGCTCACCATCATCAATGGCATGGGTACTTTGCTCCACGGACAGATACATGTGCTGGGATATAATCTCGCATCCGGCAACGGCTTATCATTGAGAAAAAAAGTCGGCTACGTAGCTCAGGCACAGAATATTGATCCCAGGATGCCAATGAACGTTCGGGAAGTAGCAATCATCGGACGTTACGGCCGTCTGGGACTGTTCCGCAGGCCGAAAAAGCATGACTGGGAAATCGTAGATGCCGCATTGGATCTGGTAGGTATGACCCATCTTGCAAAACGGCCTATCGGTCATCTGTCAGGAGGAGAACAACAGCGGGTAGCCATTGCCCGCTGTCTTGCCCAAGAGCCTGAGATATTCCTTCTGGATGAGCCCACTGCTTCACTTGACTGGAAAGCACAGACCGAGATACTTGAGCTGGTCAAGCGCATTCATGAAGAACGGCATCTGACCACTCTTTTTGTGACACACGATCTCGATGCTCTGCCTCACACCTGTGATCGCGTAGTCCTGATGAAAGACGGCCTCATTATAGCTGACGGCGCTCCGGACAAACTTATCTCTACGGAAAGCCTGAGCAACCTCTATGACATGCCGCTATCCGCGGTCGAAGAAAGGCAACCTCATATGCATCGGAGGAAATCCTAGCGTGGATTACTCTATCTTCGGCTATCAATTCATGCAAAATGCCATACTGTCAGCCTTTTTAGGCGGCATCGCCTGCTCCACTATCGGCGTTTTTGTGGTATTAATGCATATGCCATTTATCGGTGTATGTATGTCACATGCCGCTTTCGCAGGAGCGCTTCTGGGCTTATGGCTGGGATTCGATCCGACAATTGGCGCTTTTCTATTCAGCCTCGGCGCCGCCGCCGTGGTCGGGCCTCTTGCAGATCGTGGTGAGCTTAATCCGGAAACATCGGTCGGGGTTATCTTTTCCCTCATGCTTGGGCTTGCATTTCTCTTTATGGGACTCATGCCGGGAGCAAAATCAGGAGCTCTGGAACTCCTGTGGGGCAGCATACTTACCAATACACAGAGTGACATTATCATCCTTGGAATAGTCGCCGCACTCGTTATCATCATTATATTACTGTTTTACAAAGAAATGCAGGCGACCATATTCCAGCGCGATATGGCACGGGCTGTAGGCGTACCGGCAACTTTAATGTTATACAGCATACTGTTTATGACCGGAGCAACTATTACCGCGTCATTCAGCTCCATTGGCGGATTGCTTATCTTCAGCCTGATTTTAAATCCAGCCGCAGCAGCCTACCAGTTAACCTATAATATGAAGCGTATGTTTCTATTCTCAGCGGCATTCGGTGTCATCTCTTGCTGGATAGGTTTGCTGTTTTCCTACCTCTTCAACATCCCCAGCGGCGCCACGATTGTCGTTACCTCATCACTTATATTCCTGATCGCCGTCGCATTTTCGCCGAAAAGAAAAGTGAAGCAGTGGCGGCAACGGGCGATAACAGAGGAGACCAATGAGTAAAGCTTTTTTTAACGCCAAAGCGCCGATGTGGGATGAATCCATCGCCGAAAAAGATACGGGCAAGCTGCAGAGACTGGCCGGCGCTCTCGAAATCACTCCGGGTTCGATTGTGCTCGATGTCGGAACGGGCACCGGCGTATTTGTGCCTTTCCTGCTGGCGATGATCGGAAACAGCGGCAAGCTGGTCTGCGTGGACTTTGCCGAAGAGATGCTCAACAGGGCACGCGCCAAGAATTTCAAGGGAACTATAGAGTATCTATGTGCTGACGTAACCGAGACGCAACTGGGGGATGCTATTTTCGATAACATCATTTGCTACTCGAGCTTCCCCCATTTTCATGATAAGCCGAAAGCGCTCCGTGAGATGAGACGCATGCTTAAAAAGGGAGGAGTACTATCCGTCTGCCACTCCTCCAGCCGCGAGGCAATCAACGGCATCCACCGGCAAATGCCGGAGGTCTGTGATCACTTACTCCCTGACACAAACGAAATGAGACGACTATTTGCAGAGGCAGGGTTCGAGAATATCCGCATCGATGACAATGCTGAGAGCTACATAGCTCACGCCAGAAAACCAGTTTGATCATTACTCGTGATATGCTATTTCCAACGCTGCCACAGCGCCAATTGACAAACAGTTTCTTCAATGGTAGTTTATGTAAAGTATCCTTGCATCAGTTGAACCGTAAAAAGATAGCACACGGCCTGTTCCTCAGTTCCGAGATCGCAGGCAATGCCACACGCACTATGGAAGCTATGATAGAGACGGTGATCCTCCTTCGCAAACGATATGAGTTCAGACGAAGCGTTGTGTCACCCTTCACCTTAACGCTTCGATTCCCCTAGCAAACCGGCATTTTTAAGCCGGGTTGTCTTCGTTATAATTCACGGTTAGAATAAAGGGAGCAAAACGTTTGAGAGGATTTGTGTGGGCATTAAACTATATCAGGAACCGCAACTTGAACATCCGGACATGATCGCAAGCTGGCCGGGGATCGGCAATATCGGGCTGATTGCAGTAGATGTGTTGAGGGGACAGCTCGAAGCGGAAGAACTGGGGGAAATAGAACCGTGGGATTTTTTCTACCCGAAGAAGGTTAAAATCAGGGACGGAGAACTTAAAGGAATGGAATTCCCCGCCAGCACTTTTTATTTCAAACGAACTGTAAAACGGGATGTCATCGTATTTCTTGGAGAAGAACAGCCATCCAACGATCGAGGAATGTATGCAGAAGGGAAAAAGGCATACCAAATGGCTAACCTTGTTCTCGATGTTGCAGAGCGATTCGGATGCCGGCGTATTTACACATCAGGGGCAGCCGTTGCACCGGTGCACCATACAATGACCCCGAGGGTCTGGGCAGTTCCCAATACCGAAACCCTCATCAGCGAAATTAAAACGTACCGGAACACCATACTTATGTCACAGATTGAAGGGAGAGATGGTCAGGGAATGATAACAGGACTGAATGGCCTGTTGCTCGGCGTTGCCAGGAAACGTGGAATCGATGCTATATGCCTCATGGGAGAGATACCCATTTATTTGGAAGGGGCGCCTTTTGCTTACCCGAAAGCGTCAAGAGCAGTACTCAACGTATTGAGTGACGCTCTTAACATCGATATAGATGGCGAGCAGATGAATAAATTTGTGGAACGCAGTGAACGGGGAATCAACGACCTTTATGAAAAATTACCGGCAGAAATTAAAGAACAGCTCGATAGATTAAAGCATATCGGGCACGACGAAATGAAAAAGCCGGAACCGATAACCGAAGATGATAAACAAAGAATTCTTGAGGATATCGACAAGTTATTTAAAAGAGGTTCAAAGGAAGGCTAGCGGTGAATAAACAGCAGCCGTTTCAGATTTACAAAAAGCCGTCAATTCACAACGGATCGCTCATAGTTGCCTGGAGTGAAGACGCAGGCGCACTGGGCAGCAATGTGATTAACTATCTAACGGATAAATTGGGAGCGCAGGAGTTAGCTGAACTGGATGTTTCAGGTTTTTTCTCATTGCGCGGAGTATCGGTAATCAATGATGTAGCACAATTTCCCCAATGTAAATTATATTGTTGCGAACAGAAGAATCTGGTATTGCTTTTGAGTAATCCTCCCCAATCGAACTGGTATACGTTCTTCAAATCAATTCTCACTATCGCTGAAAATGAATGCCATATAAAGAATCTGTATACCATAGGAGGCATGATATCCCTGTCCCCACACACGATATCCGCAAAACTGCTGGCCACAGCAAATTGCACCGATTTAAAAAACAGCCTGCAGCAGTATGATCTGACAAGATCCATGAATTATGAAACGCCGGAAGAGCAACGGCCGACGCTCAGTTCATACCTCATCTGGCTGGCGCAAAGAAGAGGAATCGCTGCAGCAACACTGTGGTCACCTGTATCCTTCTACCTGGCAAATACAGAGGATCCGCGTAGCTGTTGGAGAGCAATAGATTTTTTTAACAGGCTGCTCGCGCTTGGCGTGAACACATCCGATATCGCTGCTAAAATAGCTGATCAAGATCAGAGGATAGCGGAAATCAAACAACAGATGCCGGAAATCGGCGAATCAATTCGAAAACTTGAGGACAATCTGGGGCTGGATGAGGAAGAAAGCGAGCATCTCATCAAAACCATGTCAGCCTTATTACGGAAGAGGTAACAGTGATCCCCTAATAAAAACTTCAGCAATTTTTTTAAAAGAATGATACAATTTCCAACTATTGAATAATTATTCATTAATGAAAGGCAAGAAAAAACTCAATAATACTATGAAGCAAAATACTACCGGATCACAAAAAGAATATCGGATCGCTATTGTGGGATCCGGTATAGTGGGGAAAGCAACAGGGATGGGATTAATCGCAAACGGATTCAATGTAACGTTCGTTGATATCAACAAAGATGTCGTTAAGACCCTTAAAAAAGAAGGCTATAAAGCGCTCCATTCCGATGATCTCGATGCATCAGCGATAGACGTGTTTTTTGTTTCGGTGCCCACATACGTCAAAGGCTATGAGAATGGAATTGATCATATAAAAACAACGGCAGCGTATCTGGGAAAGCTCATTCGCAGCCAGAAGCATTATTCCCTTGTGGTTATTCGCAGCTCGGTGCTTCCGGGAACAACTGAAGACGTGATCACACCGACACTCGAAAAGGCCTCAGGGAAAAAAGCCGGAAAAGATTTTGGCATCTGTGTCAATCCCGAGTTTCTACGTGCCAAATCCGCCCTCGACGACTACAAAAAGCCCTGGGTTGTCGTCATCGGTGAACAGAACAAAAAAGACGGGGATATCATGACAGAGATCTATAAATGGGTGAAATGTCCCATACGCAGAATTCCTATCAAAGAAGCTGAACTGCAAAAGTTTATCCACAACAATTACAACGCAAATAAAATTTCGTTTTTCAATGAAATGAGGCTTCTCTGTGAACAGCTTGGTCTGAACAGCGACAGTATATTTCCAATCGTCTCCGAGAGTGCTGAGGGCATGTGGAATCCGCTGTACGGCACCGCGAACCTCGGACCCTTTGGCGGCACATGTTTGCCAAAAGACTCCAGAGCTCTTCTTCACTTTGCCAGAAAAAAAATGGAGATGAATTTGCGATTGATCAGAGCTGTACACACCGTTAACAATATCGTAGCCAAAAATAATAACGGTAAAACCGCTTGATGTACCGATCATGTCACCTAACGCGAGTAAAGAGTCCAGCTTTTACACTCGATTCACGACAACAAGAACGAGCAGAGGCATATCGTGCGTCACTCTATACTGTATACTCGTGATCGTCATTGGATTCTTCATGACAACGACGGGATGCGATAATTCGACATCGCTGACACCTACACCCACCACGCCGGTGCCTCCTACTACTATTGCTCAAACACCGACACAACCTGTCAATCCCACACCATCATCGACGATGATAACGCTCTATGTGGACCCGATGAGAGGAGATGATAAAAATTCAGGATCAAAGACATCCCCCTTTCTGACGATTCAAAAGGCGATAGACCGTGCACAGCCCGGAACCATGATCATGCTGGAAAAAGGCAACTATCTTCAGAACGTTATCACCAAAAGAAACGGGACGCCTTCAAATCCCATCATCATTAAAGGGACGGCCTCAGCCGTTCTCAAGGGTGGAGGGGGTGCGCATATTTTTGAAATAAATCACAGCTATATTACGCTTGATGGCTTTACTATCGACGGGCTTTTCGGCAATCCGGATAAAGCGATCGGATATCGCGACAAACTCATTTACGCCATCGGAAAAGAAGCAAAATGCGGCGTAACCGATTTACGGATACTGAATATGATCCTGAAGAACTCCGGCGAAGAAGCCGTGCGGTTACGCTATTTCGCCCACGATAATGAAATCGCCTGGAACACGATCACGAACTGCGGTGTTTATGATTTCAAATTCGGCGGTGGTGCAGATAACGGTGAAGGTATCTATATCGGCACCGCACCCAACCAGCTCAATGACGGGAGAAATTCGACAAATGACCTCGATCAGTCAGATAATAATTGGATACACCACAATACCATTGATACACAGGGAGCAGAATGCGTGGATATTAAAGAAGGCTCTTCCGGTAACATTGTCGAATATAACACGTGCAGCGGCCAGCAGAACCCGAATACCGCCGGATTGCAATCACGAGGCACCTTCAACGTTTTCCGCAATAATACGATTTTCGGAAACGCCGGAGCCGGTATCCGCCTCGGCAGCGATATGGCAACTGAAGGGATCAACAATGATGTCTATGAAAACGATATCCACGACAACAATTCCGGCGGAATAAAATTCATGAGCCAACCGCAGGGGAAGGTATGCTCCAACAGGATAACCGATAACACTGGGGGCGATTCAGTGGGGGCCTACTGGCGCAATTTTTCACCAACAAGTCAATGTGAAAAATAAAAGGGCAGAGTTTCAACTGTTAACACCATGGGGTTTTCAGGCAGCAGAGCAGACGATGCACACACAGGACTCTATGTTTGACCGGTAAACTGGGCACGGCTTTTCTCATAATATGCCGCCTGCCGTTTGGCTTCCAATGCACGGTCTCTGATCCATTTCTGTTCTTTCACCGTAAACATGGCGTAGATTCTGGCGGCAGCAACGATAAAACTCACCCCTGCATAGGCAGGAACGATTAAAATATCCTCAGGTCTCCTGGCCAGATGGGGTATTATTTTAATTGTGCGGCTGATCATCCACCATGCGAGGATAACGAGCACCGTAATCCAGTGTGCCTGAATAATCGCCAGTAAAAAGATAACTAAAGCCAAACTGAGGGTGAACGGAGAGATAAACCTGTCGATCATATAAAAAGCAAGATAGGGATGTTTCCAGACCCATCCTTCCTTAAAAAGCCCGGTTGCATCTGAGCCGTAGCTATTTCTCGACCAGCGTACACGCTGTTTCCAGAACACCTCCATTTTTGACGTGGCTGTGGAGTAAATCTGGGCAGTCCGCTGATAATAGCTTTGCCATCCGTTTCTCTGGATGATGCGGGTCAGGCACTTATCATCACCGGATTCCTTCCTCCTCCCGAATAAAATCTCATTCTGAAAATAATCCAGGTGCGGCAGCAGTATTTCCCTCCGGTAGAACGCGGTTCTACCCGAGAGGCAGGTCAACGCTTTCCCCAGAGCAGTCTGGGAAGGCCATTCATCAACATTCCGTAAATCCCATATGATATCGAGA
>DNCV01000096.1 GCA_003484395.1 Dehalococcoidia bacterium | reverse complement strand
CTTCTCCTCCAACGGAGGAGCATCGCAGCCTCAGGTATGGACAGTGTTGCATTCCGGGCTCATCTGCTGAGCGGCAGAAAGCACCTGATCAAAGGTATATCTGGGATTATCAGGCCGATCCACCATCAACAGCGTGATAAAAAAACCCGCTCCTGTTATAACTGTAACTCCTGCGCCGATCAGCAAACAGGTCAATGCCGCAGAAGGGGATCGCTTGTGTAACACCAGCCACGCGATCCCGCCGCCAATGACTCCAAAAACAATGGACAACACTATCCAGATAACGTTGTTTTTATTCGATACAGGCTTAGCCTCTTGAGCAGATGTCGCCTCAGCCTTTTTTATTTCATCGGTCATACTTTATACATGTCCTCGCACAATATACAACTCATTTATTATACAGCAGCCTGTTAATCGAAAACTAAACCTTATCCTGCCCGCCGGAAAGAACGATCTTCGCTTGAACGTTACGGGAGCAGCGATCACCGGACATTTCAACTGCAGAACTGATATGCGCGGAGTCAGTTATGGAGATAATAGCTGACTCCATTGTTTTTACCCGACATGCGCCAGCCGGTCCGCTCTTTGGAAAACGCAGATAGCTGTGATACTATGTATACATCGCCATACTGAAAGAGGGAGGGCAACGTGCAAGAAGTTATTGATCTCATCGGAAGAATCATTGCGGATCACAGGGAAATAACCAAAGATATCGCATCAACGCAGAAGGCATGCACCGATATCGATGCCATCTCCGAGCTTGGCAGCACCTCGGATCACGTCGTCCCGAGAAGGTTACCCGACCAGTCTCCCGGCCTGCAAAAGCTTGAAGCGTCGCTGGAAGTAGTCGAGAAGGGATTGACAACACATTTTGATCTTGAAGAGAAATCGTTGCTGAAGGCATTTGAAATACACGGCGATATGACGATCGCCACAGCGCTGCATACGCTGCTCATGGAGCACAGCGATATATTTAGCCGGTTAGCGCATGCTAAAAAGTCGTTAAAAGAACTCATGACGGAACGTCTTTCACGCGAGGTCTGGGAAGGCAAGCTGTGGGGACTAAAAGCCTACATCAACCAGACAGGAAAGATAATTGAAATGCATGCGCAAAGTGAACTTGAGCTTATGCAGTCGCTGGAAGAGAAAATTAAAAAAGCCAAATAACCTCATACTGTCGCGCGGTGACGCAGCATATGAGAACGATTAAGATAATCTCGCGCATCAGTGCATGGCTGCTGATTCCCGGCTTCTTTCTTCTCGCTTTATCGGGCTGGGGCATGATCCGTGCAGGATTCCTGTATCAGGCCACGTTTGGACTGATCAATAGAGGCGTCGCCAACGACATTCACCTGTGGTTGCAAATACCGGTAACATCGCTCGTGGCACTTCATGTTTTAACCAGAGCCAGACTATCGCTGAACCGCAGGCAGCCCCCTTTGTCAGTCTACCATAGAAAGTCGATCAGTCCTGCGCTTCTGCTGCGATGACGCAGCTTTGCCAGCGCCTCTTTCTCAATCTGCCGTATACGCTCCTTGGTCAATCCGAACTCACCACCAATTTCTTCCAGCGTTTTGCCGGCAGCATGACCCAAGCCGAACCTTGTCTCAATAACCCGCCGCTCACGCGGAGTAAGGGTGGACAATGCTTCTTTCAATTGATCGCACAACAAAGCCTCTGTAGCCTTCTCTATGGGCGGCGGTGTCATTTGATCTTCTATAAAATCACCAAGCTGACCTCCCTCCTCACCAACCGGCATATCAAGAGATAACGTCTCAACTGCATTTGATTCAAGCAACAAATCAATTTTCTCCCGGGATACTTGCATATCTTTAGCCAGCTCTTCCCTCGTCGGCATGCGACCAAATTCCTGCCACAAACGATTTTTCGATTGTGCGAACTTCCTCATAGTTTCCACAATATGCACCGGCAAACGAATCGTTCTTGATTGATCCGCCAATGCCCGATTAACCGACTGCCTGATCCACCAGGTCGCATAGGTACTGAATTTAAATCCCATGCGGTAATCGAATTTACCGACCGCCCGTATGAGGCCGATATTGCCTTCCTGAATTAAATCAGAGATAGGCATACCGCGGTTGACATACTTTTTGGCAATGCTCACGACAAGACGTAAATTCGCATGGATTAAATGGTTTGTGGCACGTTGCGACTCCGTTTTCACTTGATTAAAATGAGCCGACAATTCAGGCTGAATCTTCATCAGCCTCTCTATAACCTTCCGTGATTGCAATACGGAAGCAAGCTCTGCAAGAGAGGCTGCCGGTGCAGCAGTATCGATAAGACGCCAGGGAATTAATCTGCCGACTATCGATATCTGTCGCAATCCGTCGTCTATCTCCTCAGTCGTCATTCCGGTAGCAATGGCAAGATCTTCAACCAAACGAGAATCGATGATGTTATCGATCGCTTCTTGCACATCTTTGCTCATCAGCGCGCTATAGACAGCCAATGTCTTATCGAGTTTCAGGTTGGCACGAAGTGCATCAAAAAGGTCACTGAATATGCTTAACTTGCCAATAAGAGCATTTAAAACATCTACACTGGATGCAGATCTACCCCGCTCTTCTGACAGGCTTTTCTCTATATCATCCAGATATTTACCATTCTCAATTTTAGCGCCGATAATCCTCTCCTCGTGAGAGGTCAGCAAAGGGGTCTGACGGCATTCTGCCAGGTAAAGAGTTACGGAATCGGTATCTAGGTCAGATTTACTTACCGGTGCAGCTATATCATCATAATCGAAATCACCGCCGAAAGCCTCATCTATAAACTCATTATTAAATGATTCAAATTGCTTTTCGCCTTTTGTTTTGTGCTCTTTGTACTTAACATTACCACTTGCCATCGTATGCCTCCTGATACACTATCGTATATCTATTATATCTGTATAAACCTCCTCTGCTCCATATGGCTGCATTCTACGATGTCACCCGTCATCGTGTATGCGACTTATGTCTCATTTTCAACCCTTACTTTCGTTCAGGTTACCATGGTCGCATTTGACAGAGAGGGTCACCGCAGTTATGCTACAATAGCTTTGAAAAACAACGAATATTTAAACGCTCCAATAAACAAGACGGGAAAATATATGACAAACAGATATGAAATTAACGATCTCGGCAAAGAGGAATCGTGGCGTCTTTTCCGCATAATGGGGGAACTTGTCCAGGGCTTCGATACACTCTCCGGCATCGAACCTGCAGTCACCATCTACGGCTCGGCCAGAACGGAACAGGGAGCGCCCGACTATAAGAGAGCCGAGGAGATCGCCTACCTTCTGGGGAAACAGGGATTCTCCATCGTCACAGGCGGCGGCACCGGGCTCATGGAAGCAGCCAACAAAGGAGCAATGGAAGCCGGCGTCAAATCGATCGGACTTAATATTGAACTGCCGAAAGAACAAAAACCGAATGAATTCACCACTATCTCGATAACGTTTCACCACTTCTTCGCTCGAAAAATGATGCTGGTTAAATATGCAACGGCGTTCGTCATCATGCCCGGCGGGATGGGAACGCTCGATGAGCTCACCGAGGTATTAACGCTCATTCAAACAGGCAAAATAAAGCCTTTCCCCGTCATTCTTGTCGATTCCGGCTACTGGCAGGGCGTACTGGAATGGCTGGAAAAAAATCCGCTGGCAAGAAACTATATCTCCGAACCGGATATGAAACTACTACGACTATGCGATAAGCCCTCCGAAGTAGTCGATATCGTCGGCAGCTGGTACTTGAAGGAGGCAATCGTAGGAAGGCAGGCAATTGTATGATTACACTCGGTTTTCACGGCGCAGCCAGAACGGTGACAGGATCACGGCATCTCGTTTCGGTTAACGGTCAAAAAGTGCTTTTAGACTGCGGGCTATACCAAGGCAGACGTGCCGATACCTATGAACGCAACCTGAATTTTTCGTTCATTCCGGAAGAGGTTGATGCATTACTGCTGTCCCATTCGCACATCGACCATATCGGCAATACTCCCAACCTGGTGAAACAGGGTTTCAAAGGCGATATTCACGCAACGCTGGCAACGGTTGACCTCGCCTCGGTTATGCTGCTTGACGCCGCCCACATTCAGGAAAGCGATATAAAATTCGTTAACAAAATCAGGCAGCGAAAAGGCATGCCGCCTATGGAGCCGCTGTATGACAGCGACGATATCCCGCCTGTTACCGAACTGCTGACCGGGCATAACTACAATCACTGGTTCACGGTTACCAAAGATATCAAAGCGATTCTGCGAGATGCCGGCCACGTTCTCGGCTCTGCAACAATCACACTGAAAATCAAGGACAACGGGAGAGAGCTATCACTCTGTTATACAGGCGATCTCGGCAGAAAGAATTTGCCGATTACCCGCGATCCTCAAATTGTTGATGATGCCGAGGTACTCATCATTGAAAGTACCTACGGTAACCGGCTGCACAGCGATAACGGAAATGTGAAGGAAAAACTTGCAGCAATAATCAATAAAACGATAGCGCGAAACGGCAAGATTTTTATCCCGGCATTCGCCCTGGAACGAACACAGGAGATCGTTTATACCCTGCATCAGCTTAAACTTGAAAAGCGCATTCCGGACATCCCCGTGTACGTCGACAGCCCGCTTGCCATCGACGTGACAAACGTATTTCGCTTGCATCCCGAATGCTTCGATAAAGAGACCAACGAATTCCTCCGTAAAACAGCAGATCCCTTTGGATTTAGCAAGCTTTCCTATACCCGCAGCGCCGAGGAATCGATGGCTCTGAATGATATCAAACAACCGGTGATTATTCTCGCAGGCTCCGGTATGGT